>NZ_JBHVJT010000028.1:52686-89401 GCF_042798815.1 Kitasatospora sp. NPDC057738
CAGCTCCTGGGGGGATGGTAAGGGCCTTTCCTTGGCTGGGGGGGGGGTGGGGTGGGGGGGGGGCCTTTCGACGTACCGAGACCCCACACCGGAATCCCGTCCATCTGAATAGCTTTTGTTCTCCTGAGGGAGTGTCCCACGGCATCGCTGCAGGTGTGGATGGCAGCCCGGATGAGGGGAGTTCGGCGAACTGCCTGCCGGGGAGGGGACGGGTGGGCCATCCTCGTGGCCATGACCTCCGAGCAGTCGCCGTCCGCAGGCGGGCCCCGCCCGTCCCGCGGCCTGGTCCTCACCGTCGCCGCCGTGCTGGTCGTCCTGCTCGCGGTGGTGGCCACCGCGGTGCTGTGGCCGGACGACAAGAAGCCGGCCGCCGCGCCGCCGCCGCCCACGCCGACTCCCACGGCCACCCAGACACCGACACCCACCCCTACGCCCACGCCGCAGCCGCCGTACGCGTTCTTCCCGGTCGGCGCCTGCTTCGACCACCCGCAGCTGAGCCCGGTGATCACCAAGCCCGAGGAACGCCCCTGCGCCGGCGACCACGACGGCGAGGTGATCGCCGACCTCAAGCTCGCGGACGGCATCACCGGCGACATTCCGCTCGCGCTCGCCATGCGGGACGGCTGCAAGGAGGCCGAAGCCGCCGCCAAGGCCCGGCAGGGCGACGGGAAAACCTACTACGGCCGCCAGTTCGGCCCGGCGACCGCCAACTACCAGCAGGGCTGGCGCGACTACACCTGCACCCTGACCGCGAGCAACAAGCAGGGCGGCCCCAAGCTCACCGGGCAGTTGCACCCGTAGCGGACTCGTTGCCGGAGGCCGTCGCCCTTCTGCTTTCGGAGCTGGTTCGCTTCTTCGGCCCGCCGGCCCGCCGGCCCGCCGGCCCGCCGGCCCGCCTCGCGCGGGCGAGGCGGGCGGGGTGGGTAGTTCTTTCGGTGGTGCCCCTCGGATGCATCCGAGGGGCACCATCAATATTTTTTGAGTCCAGTCGTAATTTTTAGGCCGGGCTCATTGGGTTCTGGCTATGGGTCTGCTCATCGGATTTGCGCTGGTCCTCCACGGGGGAGGGGCCAAGGCGGTCGCCTTCCTCGAGGTGGTTTGGCCCGTGCGCCCCGCTGATGGAGCGGGGTGCACGGGCTCTCGGATATGAGGCCTCCTGGCCGGTGCGAGCTAATTCGGTGGCGATTGTTTCTCTTCTCGGGGTGCCTCTCTCCTCGGTGCATCGAGGAGAGAGGCACCCCGATCTTCTGTAGATTTCTTGTTTTCGAGAGTTTTGCGCTTTCTTCTCTTTTGTGGGCGAGTGATCTGATTGTCTCTCATTTATTGAAATTGCTTTTTCTTGGATGTGAGGGGAGTGCTGCGTGCAGGGCGAACAGGGGGCCGGGGTCGGCCGAGGGCGGCGCTCCGGCGCGGGGAGCGCCGCCCCGCAGGGCAGCCGGGGCGGGCTGACACAATGGTGCTCATGTCCACCACACCCGCCGCCCCCGGCAGCACCGCCCTCGCACCCGAGATCGCCGCGCGGCTCAAGCGCTCCGAGGACGGGCTGGTCCCGGCCATCGCCCAGCAGTACGACACCGGCGAGGTGCTGATGCTCGGCTGGATGGACGACGAGGCGCTGCACCGCACCCTCACCACGGGCCGCTGCACCTACTGGAGCCGCAGCCGCCGCGAGTACTGGGTGAAGGGCGACACCTCGGGCCACGTCCAGGCGGTCAAGTCGGTGGCCCTGGACTGCGACGGCGACACCCTGCTGGTGAAGGTCGACCAGACCGGTGCGGCCTGCCACACCGGCGACCGCACCTGCTTCGACGCCGACGTGCTCCCGCTGTCCTGACCCCACCCCGTCCACAACTCCAGAAGGTGCCGCCCGTCATGGATCTCGAAGCCTTCCGCAAGCTCGCCGTCGACACCCGGGTCATCCCGGTCACCCGCAGGCTCCTCGCGGACGGCCTCACCCCGATCGGCCTCTACCGCAGCCTCGCCGAGGAACGCCCCGGCACCTTCCTGCTGGAGTCCGCCGAGCAGGGCCGCAGCTGGTCGCGCTACTCCTTCGTGGGGGTGCGCAGCGCCGCCGCGCTCACCGTCGGCCCGGACGGCGGGGCGCGCTGGCTCGGCAGCCCGCCGGTCGGCATCCCCACCGCCGGCGACCCGCTGGAGGTGCTGCGCGCGACCCTGCAGGCCCTGCACACCCCGCGCCGGCCGGACGACGGCCTGCCGCCGCTCACCGGCGGCCTGGTCGGCTACCTCGGCTACGACATCGTCCGCCGGCTGGAGAAGCTGCCCGACCTCAACCCGGACGACCTGGGCCTGCCCGAGCTGACCATGCTGCTCGCCACCGACCTCGCGGTGCTCGACCACGTCGACGGCACGGTGCTGCTGATCGCCAACGCCGTCAACCACAACGACCTGGCCAGCGGCGTGGACGAGGCCTGGGCGGACGCGGTGGCCCGGCTGGACGCGATGGAGGCCGAGCTGTTCAAGCCGGTCGACCCGGGCCTGGCCACCTTCACCCCGGCCGGCCCCGGCGAGGTGCACTCGCCGTTCGGCGGCGAGCCGTACCGGGCCGCGGTGGAGGAGATCAAGGAGCGGATCCGGGCCGGCGAGGCCTTCCAGGTGGTGCCCTCGCAGCGCTTCGAGGCACCCTGCCCGGCCTCCGCGCTGGACGTCTACCGCGTGCTGCGCACCACCAACCCCAGCCCGTACATGTACCTGTTCCGCTTCCCCGGCCCGGACGGCGGGACCGAGGGCGGCTTCGACGTGGTCGGCTCCAGCCCGGAGGCGCTGGTCAAGGTCAGCGACGGCGAGGCGATGCTGCACCCGATCGCCGGCACCCGGCACCGCGGCGCCACCCCGCACGAGGACGCGGAGCTGGCCGCCGAGCTGCTCGCCGACCCCAAGGAGCGGGCCGAGCACCTGATGCTGGTGGACCTGGGCCGCAACGACCTCGGCCGGGTCTGCGAGCCGGGCAGCGTCGAGGTGGTCGACTTCATGCACATCGAGCGCTACAGCCACGTGATGCACATCGTCTCGACGGTGACCGGCAAGGTCGCCCCGGGGCGCACCGCCTTCGACGTGCTGACCGCCTGCTTCCCGGCCGGCACCCTCTCCGGCGCGCCCAAGCCCCGGGCGATGCGGATCATCGAGGAGCTGGAGCCCACCCGCCGCGGCCTGTACGGCGGCTGCGTCGGCTACCTGGACTTCGCCGGGGACTCGGACACCGCGATCGCGATCCGCACCGCCGTGCTGCGCGGCGGCACCGCGTACGTGCAGGCCGGCGCGGGCGTGGTCGCCGACTCCGACCCGTACGGCGAGGACACCGAGTGCCGGAACAAGGCGGCCGCCGTGCTGCGCGCCGTCGCCACCGCCAATACGCTGCGGAGGCCGGAACTGTCCTGAGGTGCGAGGAGGCGGCCGGGATGCCCGAGGTGCCGTACGACGAGCTGCGCTGGGCGGTCGTGCTCGGCGCCGCCGGACAGCTCGGCGAGCAGCCGGCGGGCCACGGCCGGGTGCTCTCCGGGGTGGCGGTCGACTTCCCGGGGGCACCCGGCGCTCCCGCTCCCGCACCCGCACCCGCTCCGGGGTCGGGTTCCGCTCCCGCTCCCGGGTCGGGTTCCGTACCCGAACCCGGCACGGTGCTCGCCCCGGACCTGGCCGTGCTCGCCCGGGACGCGGTGCGGGGCGGTCGTGGCCGGTTCGCCGCGGCCGGGGTCGAGGCGGTGCTGGAAGTGGCCCGGCCCGGCCTGGCGGAGGCGGCGAGGGCGTACGCGAGCAGCGGGGTGCCGCTGTACGTGGTGGTCGATCCGGTGGCGGCGGTCTGCACCGTGCACACCGCGCCGTCCCCCGAGGGCGTGTACCGGGAGGCGGAGCGGGTGCCGTTCGGCAACGACCTGTTCCTGCCGCTCGGCGGCCGGACGGTGGTGCTGCGGACGGACGACTTCCCCACGCCGTCCGCGACGCCGTGACCAACCCCGGTCCCACCCCGGTCCCGCCCCGTGACCCGCTCCGTTCCCCACCCCGGGTACGGACCGGGGCGTCGGCCGGGGGATAGTGGACGGGTGACTGAGCAGACCCCCGCCCCCGCCAAGCCCGGCCGCCGCACCCTCGGCGTGATGCTGCTGCTGACCGTGCTGAGCGCCGTGCTGGTGCTGACCGCGGTCGGGCGGACCTGGGCCGAGGGCCGGGCCGGCACCCTGGACGTGTCCGTCAGCGGCGGAAAGATCTCCGAACTGCCCGGCGGGCTGGCCCTGGTGGGCCTCGCCGCGGCCGTCGCGGTGTTCGCGGTGCGCGGCGCCGGACGGCTGGCGGTCGGCGCGCTGACGCTGCTGGCCGGGCTGGGCGTGGCCGCCGCCTCGGTGGCCGGTGCGGGCGACACCGCCGCGCTGGACATCGAGGCCGCCCGCAAGCTGGCCCTGACCGGCTCGGCGGCCACCGAGGTCTCGCACACCGCCTGGCCCTGGGTCGCGCTGGTGGGCGGGCTGCTGCTCGTCCTGGCCGGACTGCTCACCCTGCGCTACGGCCGGGGCTGGCCCGCGATGGGCAGCCGCTACGAGGCGCCGACCCGCAAGGCCCCGGCGAAGACCGACACGCCGGGGGACCTGTGGAAGGCCCTGGACCGGGGCGAGGACCCGACCGCGGTGTGAGCTGCGCGCATGTGACGCGATAGACCCGCCACCCGCTTTGGGCCACCGGTGTGTGGCCCGGCACAATGGAACCCGTCAACCCGCCGGCGGCCCCGCAGGCCCGGCCGGGCCCCGAGAGCCAAGGAGCACCACTCAGATGGCAGCAGCAGCACACGGCCACACCCCCGCCGCCTGGACCGGCGTCGTCATCTCCTTCGTCGGCTTCGGCATTGCGGGCGTCGCGATGATCCTGCCGTCGGTGCTGCTCGTCTGGGTCGGCCTGGCGGTCGTCCTGGCCGGCGGCGTGGTCGGCAAGGCCATGTCCATCGCGGGCATGGGCCAGCAGGCCAGCACCAACGTCTACAAGTCGGCCGAGGAGCAGGTCGCGGCCCGCGAGGCCCGCGCCGCCGTCGCCGCCTGACGACGGGTTCGTCGCACCACACGTTTGTCGTACATCGGAACGGCGGGCGCGCCACGCCCGCCGTTTCGTCGTGTCCGGGCCCGACCCGGGCAGAATCGGGGCGTGACCTCCGCCCCCACCGCTTCCGCCCCGCCGCCCGTGCTGCGCCGGCTGAGCCCGCCGCTGACCGCGCTGGCGGCGGTGGCCGTCCCCACCGCCTACGTCGCCGTGGTGGACCCGAACACCCCCGGGCACTACCCCGACTGCCCGTTCCTGACCGCCACCGGCTGGTGGTGCCCCGGCTGCGGGGGGCTGCGCTGCGTCCACGCGCTGACCCACGGGGACCTCACCGGCGCCCTGCACGACAACGCCGTCGCCGTCCTGCTGTTCGGGGTTCTGGCGGTGCTCTGGCTGCGCTGGGGCTGGGCCGCGCTGACCGGCGGGCCGCCGCCCAGGACCACCGTCGGGGCCCGGCGATGGGTGCTGATCGCGCTGCTGGTGCTGGTGTTCACCGTGGTGCGGAACTCGCCGGTCGGCGCCGGGCTGGCACCGCCGCTGGTGTGATCGAGCCCGTCGGGCCGTTCTGCCGGGCCGGGCCGTGAACCGCCCGTTCCGGGCCGTGAACCGCCGTTCCCGGCCGTCAACCGCCGTCAACCGCCGTTCCCGGCCATCGGCCCCCGCTTCCCGGCCACCGGTCGGTTCCGGCCGGAAGAGCGTCCTGAACCGGTGCGAAGTCCGTCCGAAAACCGGTGTGGGGCCGGTGAAGCCGCAGCTGGGGACCGCCGTTGCGGGTGTCCGGTCCGCAAGACGTGGTTCGAACCGATGCGCCCCCCGCCCCCGGGTGCCGATACCATCGAAGTGCCGGTGGGCCGTCGCCCGCCGACTCGCGCCGACCAACTGGCAGAAAAGATGGGGGCTCCTGAGTGAGTGTGCTCGACTCGATCATCGAAGGGGTCCGCGAGGACCTCGCCGAGCGACAGGCCCGGGTCTCCCTGGACGAGCTCAAGGAGCTCGCCGCCAGGGCACCGGAGGCCAAGGACGGCGTCGCCGCCCTCAGGGGCGACGGGGTCCGGGTGATCTGCGAGGTGAAGCGCTCCAGCCCGTCCAAGGGCGCCCTGGCCTCGATCGCCGATCCGGCCGCCCTGGCGGTCGACTACGCGGCCGGCGGTGCCGCCGCGATCAGCGTGCTGACCGAGCAGCGCCGCTTCGGCGGGTCGCTGGCCGACCTGGACGCCGTCCGCGCCGCGGTGGAGACCCCGCTGCTGCGCAAGGACTTCATCGTCACCGCCTACCAGCTGTGGGAGGCCCGTGCGCACGGCGCCGACCTCGCGCTGCTGATCGTCGCGGCCCTCGACCAGCCGGCCCTGGTGTCGCTGATCGAGCGCGCCGAGTCGATCGGCCTCACCCCGCTGGTCGAGGTGCACGACGAGGAGGAGATCAAGCGCGCGGTGGACGCCGGCGCCCGGATCATCGGCGTCAACGCCCGCAACCTCAAGACGCTCGAAGTGGACCGCAACACCTTCGAGAACGTCGCCCACGCCATCCCGGACGGTATCGTCAAGATCGCCGAGTCCGGCGTGCGCGGCCCGCTGGACGTGATCAACTACGCCAACCTCGGCGCCGACGCGGTACTCGTCGGCGAAACCCTGGTGACCGGCAAGGACCCGCGTGCCGCGGTCGCCGACCTGGTCGCCGCCGGGGCCCACCCCGCCGTCCGGCACAAGGACTGACACCCATCCCATGAAGATCGCCGCCCGACTCGCCCCCGGTTGCCGCCCGCGCGGCTGCCGCGCACCCGCACGCCGGGTGCTGGGGCGTCGGGTGCGGTACGTCATCGGGTGCGAGCCCGGGCAGGTGCCGGGGCGGCGATGGCGCGTGACGTCCGGCTGAATCCGGTCCGGCCGACCTCCGGCCGGGAAGACGTCATCGTCGTCCATCTCCGTTCAAGGGAAACCACCATGTCCGAAAAGGACTACCTGCCCGGCGCCCAGGTGCCGGACGCGCGCGGCTACTTCGGCGCGTACGGCGGCCGCTTCATCCCCGAGGCGCTGGTCGCCGCGGTCGAGCAGGTCGCCGAGGAGTACGAGAAGGCCAAGGCCGACCCGGCCTTCGCCGCCGAGCTCGACGCGCTGCTCAAGGACTACACCGGGCGCCCGAGCCCGCTGACCGACGTGCACCGCTTCTCCGCCGAGGCGGGCGGCGCGCGCGTCCTGCTCAAGCGCGAGGACCTCAACCACACCGGCTCGCACAAGATCAACAATGTGCTGGGCCAGGCGCTGCTCACCAGGCGGATGGGCAAGACCCGGATCATCGCCGAGACCGGCGCCGGCCAGCACGGCGTGGCCACCGCGACCGCCTGCGCCCTGTTCGGCTTCGACTGCACCATCTACATGGGCGAGGTCGACACCGAGCGCCAGGCGCTCAACGTCGCCCGGATGCGGATGCTCGGCGCCGAGGTGGTGGCCGTCAAGTCCGGCAGCCGCACGCTCAAGGACGCCATCAACGAGGCGTTCCGGGACTGGGTCGCCAACGTCGACTCCACCCACTACCTGTTCGGCACCGTCGCCGGGCCGCACCCGTTCCCGATGATGGTCCGGGACTTCCACCGGATCATCGGCGTCGAGGCGCGGCAGCAGGTGCTCGACCGGACCGGCCGGCTGCCGGACGCGGTCGTGGCCTGCGTCGGCGGCGGCTCCAACGCGATGGGGATCTTCCACGAGTTCATCCCGGACGCCGGGGTGCGCCTGATCGGCTGCGAGGCGGCGGGCGAGGGCGCCGAGACGCCCCGGCACGCGGCCACCCTCACCAAGGGCGACCCGGGGGTGCTGCACGGCTCCCGTACGTACGTCCTCCAGGACGAGGACGGGCAGACCGTCGAGTCGCACTCGATCTCGGCGGGGCTGGACTACCCGGGGGTCGGGCCGGAGCACGCCTGGCTGAAGGACACCGGGCGGGCGGAGTACCGGCCGGTCACGGACGACGCCGCGATGCAGGCGCTGCGGCTGCTGTCCCGCACCGAGGGGATCATCCCGGCCATCGAGAGCGCCCACGCGCTCGCCGGGGCGCTGGAGCTGGGGCGCGAGCTCGGGCCGGAGGCGACCATCCTGGTCTCGCTGTCGGGGCGCGGCGACAAGGACATGCACACCGCGGCCGAGTACTTCGGCCTGTACGACGAGCAGGCCGGCGGCGCGGGCGACGGCGCCGCCGAGGGGGGTAAGTGATCATGACTTCCAAGCTGAGCGCCGGCAAGCTGAGCGGTGTCCTGGCGGCGGCCAGGGCCGAGGACCGGGCCGCGCTGATCGGGTACCTGCCGGCCGGGTTCCCGACCGTGGACGGCGGCATCCGGGCGGTCAACGCGCTCATCGAGGGCGGCTGCGACGTGGTCGAGGTCGGGCTGCCGCACTCCGACCCGGTGCTGGACGGCGCGGTCATCCAGACCGCCGACGACATCGCGCTGCGGGGCGGCGTGCGGATCAAGGACGTGCTGCGGACCGTCCAGGAGGTCGCCTCGGCGCACCCCGAGGCCGCGGTGCTCGTGATGACGTACTGGAACCCGGTCGACCGCTACGGCGTGGCGCGGTTCGCGGCGGACCTGGCGGCCGCCGGCGGCGCCGGGTGCATCCTGCCGGACCTGCCGGTGGAGGAGTCCGAGGAGTGGCGCAAGGCGGCGGACGAGCACGGGCTGGACACCGTGTTCGTGGTCGCCCCCAGCAGCAAGGACGCGCGGCTGGCGGAGGTCACGGCGGCCGGGAGCGGGTTCGTGTACGCGGCCGCGGTGATGGGCGTGACCGGGACGCGGTCGGCCGTCGGGTCGATGGCCGAGGACCTGGTCGCCCGGACCCGGGCGACGACGGACCTGCCGGTCTGCGTCGGGCTCGGGGTGTCGGACGCGGTGCAGGCGGCCGAGGTCGCCCGGTTCGCGGACGGCGTGATCGTCGGGTCGGCGTTCGTGAAGCGGATCCTGGCCGCGGGCGAGGACGAGGCGGCGGCGCTGGACGCGGTGCGGGCCCTCGCCGGAGAGCTGCGGCAGGGCGTCCGCAGGAGCTGACGCGGTAGGAACATCCGGCCGACGGCCCTCCACTCCTCGGGGAGTGGGGGCCGTCGGTTTTTCGCGGGGCGTGGGCACGGGCGCGCGGCTCCACCCCGCGCTCCGACCGGGCTGCGGACCCGAACGGGTGAACAAGGGGTGGGGACACGCATCAGCCGGGGTTGACGGACGTTGAGTGGAGGGAGGAGTGCACGAACGGTTGCGGTGACGAGCGGAAAGGGGTGAGCCGGTGCGGGGTCTCCAGCGGGCCGTTCTGCTGCGGGCGGCGGCAGCCGTGCTGGCGCTCGGCGCCGCGGTCGGGGTGCACGTGGAAGTGGGGCACGCGCTGGCCAGGCGCGGGGCCGAGCGCGCGGAGCGGGAGGCGGTGGCGTGCGCGGAGGCGGCCCGGCATCCCGATCTGTTCGAAGCGGGGTGGCCGGCGGGGTGCCGCTGACGCGCAGGTGTTCGGTCCATTCGGACAGAACGTCACCCATCCGGCTTCATTCCTGAATGCGGAGGAACCCCCCTTCATTCCTTGCGGTTCATCAGGGAGTGAACGAGTTTCCCGAGGGGGGTTCCCTGATGACCGCGCAGCCCGGTGGCTCCGCGCCCACGCCGCGGGCGCCGAGACCGGTGCCGGCCTGGAGCGAGTGGCTCGGCACGGTCGTGCGGCTCGGCCTCGCGGTGGTCTGGGGATGGGCCGGGCTGGCGAAGGTCTCCGACCCGGCGGAGGCCGCCCAGGCCGTCCGGGCCTACGAGATCCTGCCCGAGGGCCTGGTCAAGCCGATCGGCTACGGCCTGCCGTTCCTGGAGCTGGCCCTGGCCGTGCTGCTGGTGGTGGGCCTCGGCGTCCGGCTGGTGGCCGGGGTCTCCGCGGTGCTGCTGCTGGTCTTCATCGCCGGGATCGCCTCCGCCTGGGCGCGCGGCATCTCGATCGACTGCGGCTGCTTCGGCGGCGGCGGGCACGTCGACGAGTCCCGGACCGAGTACCTCCAGGAGATCCTGCGCGACACCGGGTTCCTGCTGCTGGCCGGGTGGCTGCTGTGGCGGCCCCGCACCCGGCTGTCGGTGGACGCCTGGCTGGCGAACTGACCCCCCGCACCCCCGCACCGGCGAGCTGACCCCCACACCCCTGCACCCGACGAAGGCCCCCGACCGTGGATGTCAAGGCAATGAGCGAGAAGAACCGAGAAGGCAAGCGCACCGCCCGCGAGCGGATGCTGGAACAGCGGGCGGCCGAGGAGGTCTCCTCCCGGCGCAAGAAGAAGCTGATCGTGGGCGGTTCCGTGCTCGCGGTGATCGCCGCCGCGGTGATCGTCGGCGTCGTGGTGCAGAACCAGCGCTCCAAGCCGGAGACGCCGACCGCCGTCCCGGCCGGGACGATCGGCGACAAGAACCTGGTCATCCCGGTCGGCGCGGGCAACGCGCCCTCCGTCCTCACGGTCTACGAGGACCCGCGCTGCCCCGCCTGCGGCACCTTCGAGCGCGAGTTCTCGTCCACCATCGACCAGCTGGAGGACGCCGGGAAGATCTACACGAACTACCACATCGTGTCGTTCATCGACCGGGCCGTGGGGGGCAAGGGCTCCAAGACCGCCGCCAACGTCCTGGGCTGCGCCCAGGACGCCGGGCACTTCCGGGACTTCCACGACGTGCTGTACCGCAACCAGCCGGACGAGACCAACGACGCCTTCGGCGACAAGGCCGTGCTGCTCAGCCTGGCCAAGCAGGTCAACGGCCTGGACACGCCCGAGTTCCAGTCCTGCGTCAACGACAACAAGTTCGGCGGGTGGGTGTCCGCGGTGCAGCAGGACTTCGACAAGTCCAGCTTCAAGTCCACCCCGACGGTGCTGCTCAACGGCCAGCCGATCTACCCGAAGAACGGCAGCGAGGAGATCACCCCGGCCAACCTGGTGGCCTCGGTGGACGCCGCGAACCAGGGCAAGCAGCCGGGTACGGCGGGTTCGCACGGGCAGACCCCGGCGCCGACCAGCACCGCTTCGGAGGCCAACAACCCGTCGCCGGCGGCCGGCTGAGCCCGCTCCGCCGCGCCGCTCCCTCCCCGTCCGGAGGGGGCGGCGCCGCCCGTTGTTCGGTTTCTGTGACCACAAGGGGCCCCGAACGGGCCGTCGGACCCTGTAGCGTCGGAACTGCCATGGATATCGCCTACATTCCCAGCCCGTCGCGGGGCGTCCTGTACCTGGGACCGATCCCGCTGCGCGCCTACGCCTTCTGCATCATCCTCGGTGTCGTCGTTGCCGTCTGGCTCGGCAGCAAGCGCTGGGTCGCCCGGGGCGGTGCCAAGCACACCGTCGGCGACATCGCCGTGTGGGCCGTGCCGTTCGGCCTGGTCGGCGGCCGCCTCTACCACGTGATCACCGACGGTGGCCGGCTGTACTTCGCCGAGGGGAAGAACCCCTGGGACGCCCTCAAGATCTGGGAGGGCGGCCTCGGCATCTGGGGCGCCGTCGCGCTGGGCGCGGTCGGCGCCTGGATCGGTGCCCGCCGCCGGGGCGTGCCGCTGCCCGCGTACGCCGACGCCATCGCACCGGGCATCGCGCTCGCGCAGGCGCTGGGCCGCTGGGGCAACTACTTCAACCAGGAGCTGTACGGCCGGTCGACCACCCTGCCGTGGGGCCTGGAGATCGACAAGACGCTGGCCAACGGCGAGGTCGTGAAGGGCGTCTACCACCCGACCTTCCTGTACGAGTCGCTGTGGTGCGTCGGCGTCGCGGTGCTGGTGATCTGGGCGGACCGCCGGTTCACGCTGGGCCACGGCCGGGCGTTCGCGCTGTACGTGGCCGCGTACACGGTGGGCCGGTTCTGGACCGAGTGGCTGCGGATCGACGAGGCGCACGTCTACTTCGGCCTGCGGCTGAACGACTGGGTGTCCATCGGGGTGTTCGTCGCCGCGGTGGCGTACTTCGTGATCGTGGGCAGGACGCGGCCCGGGCGGGAGGACCCGGCGAGCATCGATCCGGCCGCGCACCTGGAGGCGGAGGACGCCGGGTCCGGCGAGAAGAGCGGCACGAGCGAGAAGAGCGGGAAGAAGGCCGAGGAGAAGGCCGACGGGAAGGCCCCGGAGAAGGCCGACGGGAAGCCGGTGCTGCGCGAGCCGGCCGGGCCCGTGGCCGGCGGGGCGGCCGCCGAGACGGTCGGCGAGGACGTCAAGAACCCCATCTGACCTGGGGCTTCCCCCGGCCGAGGCCACCCTTCGCGAGGTTTGCGAAGGGTGGCCTCAGTGGTGTTCGGACAGCCTTACTTTGCTGGAAATGCCCAGGTCAGGCGGGCTACGTTCAGGGCTGACGAACCACGACGGAGGGGAACGACGATGAGCACGATCACCATGGAGGCCGACGCCGGACACCAGCCCCGGATACCCGCGGCCGACCACCACCGGGACGTCAACGGTGGCTGGCTGCGGCCGGCCGTGTTCGGCGCGGTGGACGGGCTGGTGTCCAACTTCGCGCTGATGACCGGCGTGGTCGGCGGCGCGGCGTCCAACGGGACGGTGATCCTGACCGGGCTGGCGGGCCTGGCGGCCGGCGCCTGCTCGATGGCGGCGGGGGAGTACACCTCGGTGGCCTCGCAGCGGGAGCTGGTGCAGGCCGAGATCGAGGTCGAGCGGCTGGAGCTGAGCCGCAATCCGCACGGGGAGCTGGCCGAGCTGGCCCAGCTGTACGTGTCGCGCGGGGTGGACCCGGAGCTGGCGCACGAGGTGGCCCGGCAGCTGTCCGCCGACCCGGAGCTGGCCCTGGAGGTGCACGCCCGCGAGGAGCTGGGCGTCGACCCGACCGACCTGCCCTCGCCGCTGGTGGCGGCCGGCTCGTCGTTCCTGTGCTTCGCGCTCGGCGCGCTGCTGCCGCTGCTGCCGTACCTGCTGGGGGCGACCGCGCTGCTGCCCGCGATGCTGCTGGCCGGGGCCGGGCTGTTCCTGTGCGGCGCGGTGGTGGCCCGGGTGACGGCGCGCAGCTGGTGGTTCAGCGGGCTGCGGCAGCTGGTGCTGGGCGGTGCGGCGGCCGGGGTGACCTACCTGCTCGGGTGGCTGATCGGCGGCCATGTGGGCTGACCGGAGTCGTGCATGACTATGCTGAGCAGTGCGTGACGTTTCACACATGGGCGCCCCGGCGACGCCTGGCACTGTCTCACCATTCGGGCCCCCGAGCCGCGGATTCGCATCCGCGGACGGGCTCCCGGGATGGAATCGCAGGCGCCCATGATCGGCTTCTGTGGCGATCCGGTTTCGCCCCTGTTTCGGGCGGTGGACGGTTGGGCACAATCGTCAGGACGTGCACTGTGGCGCGTCCTCCCCCACACCCCCTGACCTGCGTGTCGTCCCGCCATGTGGACGGGATATTCCGCTTCTCGGGATCATGGGCATCATGTAACTTGCACGACACCGCACCATCGCATCAGGGCCAACGTCGTCCCTACTTGCACCAACTTGCCGAAAGACGACGACGGGAGAGCCGATGCTGTCTGCATCCATGCACTCCGCCAACGAGCCCCAGGCCGGCGCCGCCCGCCAGCCGTACGCGCTCGTGCCGGATGCGCGACCTGCTGCTCAGGGCCTGTACGACCCGCGGAACGAGCACGACGCCTGTGGCGTCGGTTTCGTCGCCACGCTGAACGGCATCGCCGACCACACCATCGTCGAGCAGGCGCTGAACGTCCTGCGCAACCTGGAGCACCGCGGCGCCACCGGCGCCGACCCCGACTCCGGCGACGGCGCGGGCATCCTGACCCAGATCCCCGACGCCTTCCTGCGCGGGAAGGTCTCCTTCGAGCTCCCGGCGGCCGGCTCCTACGCCGTCGGCATCGCCTTCCTGCCGGAGGACGACGAGAAGGACGCCGCGGCCGTCGCCCGGATCGAGGGCATCGCCGCCGAGGAGGGCCTGACCGTCCTCGGCTGGCGCGACGTCCCGGTCACCCCCGACCTGCTCGGCGCCGCCGCCCGCAGCGCGATGCCGCGCTTCCGGCAGGTCTTCCTGGCAGGCGCCGACCGGGCCGGCATCGAGCTGGACCGGATCGCCTTCGTGGTCCGCAAGCGCGCCGAGCGCGAGGCCGGGGTGTACTTCCCGTCGCTGTCCGCGCGCACCATCGTCTACAAGGGCATGCTGACCACCGGCCAGCTGGAGCCCTTCTTCCCCGACCTGTCGGACCGCAGCTACGCGTCCGCGATCGGCCTGGTGCACTCGCGGTTCTCCACCAACACCTTCCCGAGCTGGCCGCTCGCCCACCCGTACCGCTTCGTCGCCCACAACGGCGAGATCAACACGGTCAAGGGCAACCGCAACTGGATGCACGCCCGGGAATCGCAGCTCGCCACCGACCTCATCCCCGCCAACAGCAACGGGCAGGGCCTGGAGCGGATCTTCCCGATCTGCACCCCGGACCACTCCGACTCGGCCTCCTTCGACGAGGTCCTGGAGCTGCTCCACCTCGGCGGCCGCTCGCTGCCGCACTCGGTGCTGATGATGATCCCGGAGGCGTGGGAGAACCACGCCACCATGAGCCCCGCCCGCCGCGCCTTCTACCAGTACCACTCCAACCTGATGGAGCCCTGGGACGGCCCGGCCTGCGTCACCTTCACCGACGGCAACCAGATCGGCGCCGTGCTCGACCGCAACGGCCTGCGCCCGGCCCGGTACTGGATCACCGAGGACGGCCTGGTCGTCCTCTCCTCCGAGGTCGGCGTGCTCGACATCGACCAGGAGAAGGTCACCAGGAAGGGCCGCCTCCAGCCCGGCCGGATGTTCCTGGTGGACACCGCAGAGGGCCGGATCGTCCCGGACGAGGAGGTCAAGTCCGCCCTCGCCGCCGAGCACCCCTACGAGGAGTGGGTCGACGGCGGGCAGATCCAGCTCGCCAAGCTGCCCGAGCGCGAGCACATCGCCCACACCCACGCCTCCGTCACCCGCCGCCAGCAGACCTTCGGCTACACCGAGGAGGAGCTGCGGGTCGTCCTCGCGCCGATGGCCCGCACCGGCGCCGAGGCGCTCGGCTCGATGGGCACCGACTCGCCGATCGCCGCACTGAGCGAGAAGCCCCGGCTGCTGTTCGACTACTTCGTGCAGCTCTTCGCGCAGGTCACCAACCCGCCGCTGGACGCCATCCGCGAGGAGCTCGTCACCTCGCTGCTGTCCAACCTCGGCCCCGAGGGCAACCTGCTGGCCGCCGAGGCCGCCGCCTGCCGCTCGGTCGGCATCACCTTCCCGGTGATCGACAACGACGAGCTGGCCAAGCTCGTCCACATCAACGCCGACGGCGACCAGCCCGGCCTCAAGGCCGTCACGCTCTCCGGCCTCTACAAGGTCGCCACCGGCGGCCAGGGCCTGGCCTCCCGGCTCGCCGAGATCGCCGCCGAGGCCGACGCGGCGATCGCCGACGGCGCCCGGATCATCGTGCTCTCCGACCGGCACTCCGACGCCGAGCACGCGCCGATCCCCTCGCTGCTGCTCACCTCGGCCGTCCACCACCACCTGATCCGCACCAAGCAGCGCACCCGGGTGTCGCTGCTGGTCGAGGCGGGCGACGTCCGCGAGGTGCACCACGTCGCGCTGCTGATCGGCTACGGCGCCGGGGCGGTCAACCCGTACCTGGCGATGGAGTCGGTCGAGGACCTGGTCGCCCAGGGCGTGTTCATCGCGGGCGTCGAGCCCGAGAAGGCCATCCGGAACCTGATCAAGGCGCTCGGCAAGGGCGTGCTCAAGGTCATGTCCAAGATGGGCATCTCGACCGTGGCCTCCTACCGCGGCGCCCAGGTCTTCGAGGCCATCGGCCTCTCCCACGACCTGGTCGACGGCTACTTCGCCGGCACCACCACCAAGCTCGGCGGCATCGGCCTGGAGGAGATCGCCCGCGAGACGGCCGCCCGGCACGCCAAGGCGTACCCGGCCTCCGGCATCCCGGCCGCGCACCGCGCCCTGGAGATCGGCGGCGAGTACCAGTGGCGCCGCGAGGGCGAGCCGCACCTGTTCGACCCGGACACCGTCTTCCGGCTCCAGCACGCCACCCGCAACCGCCGCTACGACATCTTCAAGCAGTACACGGACCGGGTGAACGAGCAGTCCGAGCGGCTGATGACGCTGCGCGGCCTGTTCCAGCTGGACGGCCTCGGCCGGGAGCCGATCCCGGTCGAGGAGGTCGAGCCGGTCTCCGAGATCGTCAAGCGCTTCTCCACCGGCGCCATGTCGTACGGCTCGATCTCGCGCGAGGCGCACGAGACCCTGGCCATCGCGATGAACCGCCTCGGCGGCAAGTCCAACACCGGCGAGGGCGGCGAGGACCCGGACCGGCTGTACGACCCGGAGCGCCGCTCGGCGATCAAGCAGGTCGCCTCCGGCCGGTTCGGCGTCACCTCCGAGTACCTGGTCAACGCCGACGACATCCAGATCAAGATGGCCCAGGGCGCCAAGCCCGGCGAGGGCGGCCAGCTGCCCGGCCACAAGGTGTACCCCTGGGTCGCCAGGACCCGGCACTCCACCCCGGGCGTCGGCCTGATCTCGCCGCCGCCGCACCACGACATCTACTCGATCGAGGACCTGGCACAGCTGATCCACGACCTCAAGAACGCCAACCCGGCGGCCCGCATCCACGTGAAGCTGGTCTCCGAGGTCGGCGTCGGGACGGTCGCCGCGGGCGTGTCCAAGGCCCACGCGGACGTCGTGCTGGTGTCCGGGCACGACGGCGGGACGGGCGCCTCGCCGCTCACCTCGCTGAAGCACGCCGGCGGGCCCTGGGAGCTCGGACTCGCCGAGACCCAGCAGACGCTGCTGCTCAACGGGCTGCGCGAGCGCATCGTCGTCCAGACCGACGGCCAGCTGAAGACCGGCCGCGACGTGGTGATCGCCGCGCTGCTCGGCGCCGAGGAGTTCGGCTTCGCGACCGCCCCGCTGGTGGTCTCCGGCTGCATCATGATGCGCGTCTGCCACCTGGACACCTGCCCGGTCGGCGTCGCCACCCAGAACCCGGTGCTGCGCGAGCGGTTCTCCGGCAAGCCCGAATTCGTGGTCAACTTCTTCGAGTTCATCGCCGAGGAGGTCCGGGAGATCCTGGCCTCGCTGGGCCTGCGCTCGATCGAGGAGGCCGTCGGCCACGCCGAGCACATCGACGCCCGGGCCGCGATCGACCACTGGAAGGCCGCCGGGCTGGACCTCGCCCCGCTGTTCCACGTGCCCGCGCTGCCCGAAGGGGCCGCCCGGCACCGCACCACCACCCAGGACCACGCGCTCGACAAGGCCCTGGACAACCAGCTGATCACGCTCGCCGAGGACGCGCTGGAGCGCGGCGACGCCGTCCGCATCCAGCTGCCGATCCGCAACGTCAACCGCACCGTCGGCACCATGCTCGGCCACGAGGTGACCAAGCGGTACCGCGGCGAGGGCCTGCCGGAGGGGACCATCGACGTCACCTTCACCGGCTCCGCCGGGCAGTCCTTCGGCGCGTTCCTGCCGCGCGGCGTGACCCTGCGCCTGGAGGGCGACGCCAACGACTACGTCGGCAAGGGCCTCTCGGGCGGCGTCGTCGTCGTCCGCCCGGCCCGCGAGGCGGCGGCCATCGGCAACGACGCCCAGAACCACGTCATCGCCGGCAACACCATCGGCTACGGCGCCACCTCGGGCCGCGTCCACCTGCGCGGCAAGGCCGGCGAGCGCTTCGCCGTCCGCAACTCCGGGGCCACCCTGGTGGTCGAGGGCGTGGGCGACCACGGCCTGGAGTACATGACCGGCGGCCGGGTCGTCGTCCTCGGCGAGACCGGACGCAACCTCGCGGCGGGCATGTCCGGCGGCATCGCGTACGTCCTGGACCTGCGCCCCGCCAACGTCAACGACGGCATGGTGGGCATCGAGGCCCCCACCGCCGCCGACCGCGACTGGCTGCGCGACACCGTGCAGCAGCACTACGAGGAGACCGGCTCCACCGTCGCCGCCGAACTCCTGGCGGACTGGGGCAGCGGGGTCTCCCGCTTCTCCAAGATCATGCCGACCGACTACAAGGCAGTGCTCGCCGCCAAGGACGCCGCTGAGCGCGATGGCCTCTCCGAGGCCGAGACCACCGCGAAGATGATGGAGGCGGCTAATGGCTGACCCCAAGGGCTTCCTGACCACGCCCAAGCAGCTGGCCGAGCGCCGCCCGGTCGACGTCCGCCTCAAGGACTGGAACGAGGTCTACGTCGAGCGCAGCCTCCTGCCGATCATCACCAAGCAGGCCGGCCGCTGCATGGACTGCGGCATCCCGTTCTGCCACAACGGCTGCCCGCTCGGGAACCTCATCCCCGAGTGGAACGACCTGGCCTACCGGGACGACTTCGTCGGCGCGATCGAGCGGCTGCACGCCACCAACAACTTCCCGGAGTTCACCGGCCGGCTCTGCCCGGCTCCGTGCGAGTCCGCGTGCGTCCTCGGCATCAACCAGGACGCGGTGACCATCAAGAACGTCGAGGTCACCATCATCGACAAGGCCTGGGACCGGGGCGGGGTCACCCCGCAGGTGCCCGAGCGGCTCTCCGGCAAGACCGTCGCCGTGGTGGGCTCCGGCCCGGCCGGCCTCGCCGCCGCCCAGCAGCTCACCCGGGCCGGGCACACCGTCGTGGTGTACGAGCGGGCCGACCGGATCGGCGGACTGCTGCGCTACGGCATCCCCGAGTTCAAGATGGAGAAGCGCCACATCAACCGCCGCATCGAGCAGATGCGGGCGGAGGGCACCCGGTTCCGCACCGGCGTGCACGTCGGCGAGGACATCACCGGCCAGCAGCTGCGCGAGCGCTTCGACGCCGTGGTCGTCGCGGCCGGCGCCACCACCGCCCGCGACCTGCCGGTGCCCGGGCGCGAGCTCAAGGGCATCCACCAGGCCATGGAGTACCTGCCGCTGGCCAACAAGGTGCAGGAGGGCGACTTCGTCGAGTCCCCGATCAGCGCCAAGGGCAAGCACGTGGTCGTGATCGGCGGCGGCGACACCGGCGCGGACTGCGTCGGCACCGCCCACCGGCAGGGGGCGGCCTCCGTCACCCAGCTGGAGATCATGCCGCGGCCCGGCGAGGAGCGGCCCGGGCACCAGCCGTGGCCGACCATGCCGATGACCTACAAGGTCACCTCCGCGCACGAGGAGGGCGGCGAGCGGATCTACTCCGTCAACACCACCCGCTTCACCGGCGACGAGGACGGCAACGTCCAGGAACTGCACCTCGTCGAGGTGGAGTTCAAGGACGGCCGGTTCGAGCCGGTGCCCGGCACCGAGCGGGCCGTCCCGGCACAGCTGGTCACCCTGGCCATGGGCTTCACCGGGACGGACGTGCGGAACGGGCTGGTCGAGCAGCTGGGAGCGGACCTCGACGCGCGCGGTAACATTGCCCGCGATGGCCGGTTCGCCACCAATGTCGATGGCGTGTACGTCTGCGGAGACGCCGGCCGTGGCCAGTCGCTGATCGTCTGGGCCATCGCGGAAGGCCGTTCGGCCGCCGCCGCGGTGGACAGGTACCTGGGCGGCAAGACCCCGCTTCCCGCCCCGATCCGGCCCACGGACCGCCCCCTGGTGGTCTGACGGACGGACGGTCCGACCGGCCTCCACCGAACGCCCGGCGCCGCATCGCCGGGAGCTCAACCCGCTGCCCCCGCCAGCGTCGCCGGGCCAACGCGGTCTCCTGGCGCCTGCCCTCTTCCCCGACCAGTTGGAGGGCGGGCGCCGTCGCGTTCCCCGACGGCCGTCCGGCGCCGGGAGCAGCAGCTCGGGGCCCGGAACTCCGGGCCGGGGACGACCCGGACACCGCCCGGGCTGCGGCGACTCCCGGACAAACGTCCGGAGCCGTGATCCGTCCGGCGGGATCCCGCACAGTGGGCTGTTGTTCGTCGGTGCCAAGTGGCAGACTGCGGCCGACGGCCGGGGGGCTGGGCGAGTGCGGAGGACGACTTCGATGGGCACGACTCAGGCAGGCGGGGGCGCCACCGTACGGCGTCTGCTGCTCGGCACCCAGCTGCGCAAGCTCCGCGAGGCCAGAGGCGTCAGTCGGGAGGAGGCCGGGTACTCGATCCGCGCCTCCGAGTCCAAGATCAGCCGGATGGAGCTCGGCCGGGTCGGCTTCAAGGAACGCGACGTGGCCGACCTGCTGACCCTGTACGGGGTCGAGGCCGATCAGGAGCGGGCCACCGTCCTCGGACTGCTGCGCGACGCCAACGTCAGCTCCTGGTGGCACGAGTACGGGGACGTGCTGCCCGGCTGGTTCCAGAACTACCTGGGGCTGGAGGAGGCCGCGGCCGAGATCCGCAGCTACGAGGTCCAGTTCGTCCACGGGCTGCTCCAGACCGCCGACTACGCCCGGGCCGTGGTCACCGCCGGCGGCCACGTCCACGGACCGGAGGAGATCGAGCGCCGGGTCGACGTACGGCTCAAGCGGCAGGCGGTGCTGACCGCCGAGCGGGCGCCGCAGCTGGTCGCCGTACTGGACGAGGCCGCGCTGCGCCGGCCCTGGGGCGGGCCGGAGCTGATGCGCGGCCAGCTGGACCGGCTGCTGGAGCTCGGCGAGCTGCCCAACGTCCGGCTCCAGGTGCTGCCGCTGGGCAACGCCGGGCTGAGCGCGGAGAGCGGCGCCTTCACCGTCCTGGGCTTCGCCGAGGCCGAGTTGGCCGACGTGGTGTACCTGGAGCAGTTCACCACCGCGCTCTACCTCGACAAGCCGGCGGAGGTGGCCGAGTACCGGCACGCGATGGACGACCTGGTCGCGGACAGCCTGAGCCCGGAACCGACCCGGAACCTGCTGTACGCGATGCGCCAGGAGTTGTAATACGTCAGTACGATGACTTCCCATCAGGTCGGTGCATGAGAGGGAACAGATGTCGTACTTCTCCGAGTTGGCGCTGCAGTACATCGACGGCGAGTGGTGCAGCGGCAGCGGCTCCTGGGACATCGTCGACGTCGACCCCTACACCGGCGACAAGCTCGCCACCATCACCGTCGCCACCGGCGCCGAGGTCGACCGGGCCTACCGCGCCGCCGAACGCGCCCAGAAGGCATGGGCCGCCGCCAACCCGTACCAGCGGCGGCTGGTCTTCGAGCGCGCGCTGCGGCTGCTGGAGGAGCGCGAGCCGGAGATCGTCCCGGCGATCATGGCGGAACTCGGCGGCACCGCGCTGAAGGCGGGCTTCGAGCTGTCGCTCGTCAAGGACGTGCTGCGGGAGTGCCTGCACCTGTCGGTGGCCTCCGAGGGCCGGCTGCTGGCCTCGCCCGCCCCGGGCCGGGAGAACCGGCTCTACCGGCTGCCGGTCGGCGTCGTCGGCGTGATCAGCCCCTTCAACTTCCCGCTGTTCCTGGCGCTCAAGGCCGTCGCCCCGGCCCTCGCGCTCGGCAACGGCGTCGTCCTCAAGCCGCACCAGGAGACCCCGGTCGTCGGCGGCGGACTGATCGCCAAGCTCTTCGAGGACGCGGGGCTGCCGCCCGGCCTGCTGAACGTGGTGATCACCGACATCGCCGAGATCGGCGACAGCTTCCTGGAGCACCCGGTGCCCAAGGTGATCTCCTTCACCGGCTCCGACAGGATCGGCCGGCACGTCGCCACCGTCGCCGCCGCGCACTTCAAGCGGACGGTCCTGGAGCTCGGCGGCAACAGCGCGCTGATCGTGCTCGACGACGCCGACGTGGACCACGCCGTGGACGCCGCGGTGTTCAGCCGCTTCGTCCACCAGGGACAGGTCTGCATGGCCGCCAACCGGGTGCTGGTGGACCGCCGCGTCGAGGCCGAGTTCACCGAGAAGTTCGTCGCCAAGGTCGCCTCGCTCACCGTCGGCGACCCGAGGGACCCGGCCACCCACATCGGCCCGCTGATCAACCCCGTCCAGGCCGGCGCCCTCGACGCCCAGGTCGACCAGGCGCTCGCGGCCGGCGCCACCGCGCTGCTGCGCGGCACCACGGTCGGCAGCCTGATGGCGCCGACCGTGCTCACCGGCCTCGCCGAGGACGCGCCGATCCTGCGGAACGAACTCTTCGGCCCGGTCGTGCTGCTGGTGCCCTTCGACGGCGAGGACGAGGCCGTGCGGCTCGCCAACAACACGCCGTTCGGACTCAGCGGCGCGGTGCACACCGCGAACGTCGAGCGCGGCGTGAAGCTCGCCCAGCGGATCGAGACCGGCATGATCCACGTCAACGGCGGCACCATCGCCGACGAGCCGGGCGTGCCCTTCGGCGGCGAGAAGAACTCCGGCGTCGGCCGCCTCAACGGCGAGTCCACGGTGGACGCCTTCACCACGCTGAAGTGGATCTCCGTCCAGCACGAGCGCGCGGTCTTCCCGTTCTGACCGGGGGTTCCCGAAGACACGGCGGGCCTCCCGGCGGCAGCAGCCGGGAGGCCCGTGGCCTCAGGCGGGGTAGCGGAGCAGGGTGTCGGTGGCGAGTTCGAAGCCGAAAGGGGCCGGCAGCGGCACACGGTCACCGAACTTGCCGTTCCACCGCTGGTGGTAGCCGCTGCCTGAGGGCTCGGAGTAGAGCGTCAGGTCGCCCTCGCGCGGATCGATCACCAGGTACAGCGGGATGGCCATCAGCGGGTAGTCGCGGACCTTGCCGACCAGGTCGTTCTCCGGGTTCGACGGGGAGACGATCTCCACGGCGATGGCCGCCTGCTCGGCGGGGACCTGGTTGCCGGCCTCCTCCAGTGCCGAGAGGGGGATGTAGGTCAGGTCGGGGTTGCGCAGCTTGCCGACGTTCGGGGAGGCGAGGTCGGTGTTCTCGCTCGGCATCAGGTCGGCGGGTTCGTGGGCCTCGAATTGCCTGCGGATGAGCAGCAGGTTGCGCTGGTGGATCACCGAGGGGCCGGCCATCACGATGATCTCGTCGCCGGAGATCTCGATCTTCCACCCGTTGGGAGGCGTCAGACTCTGCGCGTAGGCCAGCAGCCGGGCGTGGCGGTCTGGGATCCGGGACTCGCTCATGGCGCCATTCTTCCACCGGGCAGGCCGAAAGGCCGTCGCCGGCGGGGCGACGGCCTCTCGGCGGGGGCGTCGGTCAGAAGACCGGCTGGCCGGCGCGGACGAGGCGCCAGGAGTCGGTGAAGAACTCGGCGGGGTCGATGGTGCCCTTGGCCTTCACCCAGGCGATCATGGTGTTGCGGATCTCGTCGGAGTTCGACCAGACCATCTTGGCCTTGGCGACGTGCGGGAAGTTGCCGCCGCCGTTGGCCCGGTAGTTGTTGACGGCGAGGACGAACTCGGCGGCCGGGTCGATCGGCTTGCCCTGGAAGGACAGGTTGACGATCCGCGAGCCCTTCGGCTGGGCGATGTCGATGTCGTAGCTCAGGCCGTAGACCGAGTCGTAGTTGTAGTCCGGGGTGGCCTCGGCGCCGGTCAGGGCCTCCTTGTCGACCGGGGCGCCCGGGGCGAGCTGGTTGTAGTACTTGACCGAGTACTCCAGGTAGTCCTTGAGCTGGGCGCCCGTCAGGACGCGGGCCTCCAGGGTGTTCTCGTAGATGTAGAGGCCCGCGGCGTCGCGCAGCTTGACCTGGCCGGACGGGATCAGCGCGGTGCGGTTGAACGGGGCGGCCTGGGCCAGCACCGGGAGCTTGGCGTACTGCCCGCCCGCCAGCGCGGCCTTGACGGCGTCGGCCTGGACCCTGCCGATCAGGTCGATGATCGGGGTGGCCTTGAAGCGGGCGTCGGCGATCGACAGCTCGATCTTGCTGGTGCCGATGTTCTGGTTGACGTACGCGACGACCTTCTTGTGCTGCCCGGCGATCGCGTCGGTGATCTCCGGGTTCTCCGGCACGGTGTTGGAGTTCAGCAGTCGCGCGGAGACCGAGGAGACCTTCCAGGCGCCGGCCGCGAACTCGACCTCGAAGTCGAAGCAGGTCAGCCGCTGGCCGTAGCAGAGCGGCTCGGAGAGCACGACCGTCCGGCCGGTCTTCTTGTTGACGACCAGGCGCTGCGCGATCTCCTTGTGGGCGTGGCCCACCAGCACCGCGTCGATGTCGGGGACGGTCTCCGCCAGGGCCACCGAGGCGTTCTCGGCCCAGGGCAGCTGGTCGCCCCAGGTGGTCGCCTCGTCGCAGCCGGAGTGCGAGGAGACCACGATGACGTCCGCGCCGGCCGCCTTCATCTTCGGCACCCAGGCGGCGGCGGTCTCGACGATGCCCGGGAAGACCATCTTGCCGCTGACGTTGGCCTTGTCCCAGATCGCGATGCCCGGGTTGGTGAGGCCGAGGATGCCGACCTTCACCGGGCGGCCGCCGCCCAGCCGCAGCTCCTTGATCACGTACGGCTTGAAGGCCGGCTTCTCGTTCTTCGCGTTCAGCGCGTTGGCGCCGAGCAGCGGGAACTCCAGCTGGTCCTGGTAGGCCTTCAGGAGCGGGATGCCGTAGTTGAACTCGTGGTTGCCGAGCGCGGCGGCGTCGTACTCCATGAGGTTCATGGCGACGGCCATCGGGTGGTCCGGCACGGTGTCGGCCTCGGTGTCGATCGACTCGATCCGGGCGTAGTAGTAGGACAGCTGGGTGCCCTGGATGGTGTCGCCCGAGTCGATCAGCAGGCAGCGGTTCCAGCCCTTCTCCTCGCGCACCTGGTTGGCCAGCGTGGAGATCTTGGCGAGGCCGACCGCGTTGTGGGCCTTGTCGCTGTACTCGGCGTCGGTGAAGTAGTCCCAGTTGAGCACCCGGCCGTGCAGATCGGTGGTGCCCATGACGGTGAAGGCCTGCTTGTTCGGCTGGCGCTGCTGGCCCTTGGCGGCCGCCGTGTCCGGCTGGGCGGCCGCGGCGGAGGGGGCGGCGGCCAGGGTGGCGCCACCGGCCAGGGCGGCGCCGGCGGCGGTGGCGGCGGACCGGGTGACGAAGTCACGGCGGTTCAGGGGCATGGACGACTCTCCCGAGTGGGAACGACGGCGGATGGACCGTCAACTGGCATTCGTTGGCAAGTGCGCGTGTACGCGTCGACGCGCGTAGAAGGACGCGCGTAGAAGTGTGCCGTGCGGCCCGGGGTGGTGGATAGCCCCCGGACCTGTCCAAGAGGTGAGATCTTGGCGACTCGTTCGTGACGGGAACGGGGGAGGTCCGGGGTGGTAGGGCCGGATGGCGGATGGCGGATGGCGGATGGCGGATGGCGGGCGGCGGGTCAGGACGGCGGACGGGGGGCAGACGGCGGGTCCGGACGGGGGGTCAGGACAATTCGCCCATGAGCCGGTCGATCTCGTGGCCCAGCCGGAGCGCCGGGTCCGGATCGTCCGGCCCCGCCCACGGCTGCCAGGTCCGGGCCCGCAGGTAACCGGCCACCGCGACCGGCAGCCGGTGCCGGACGATCCGCTCCGCCACCGGGCCCGGGCCGGCCGCCCGCAGCGCCGCCAGCAGGCCGTCCACCCCGGCGGAGGGCGGCAGCGGCACGCTGTCCAGGTAGGCGGCCAGCGCCACCAGCTCCGGATCGGGCGCGGGGGGCCGCTCGGGCGCCGGGCGCCTCGGCTCCCCGTGCTCCGGCTCCCCGCGCCCGGGCGCCCCCTCCGGCGTGTGTAGCCCCTCCTGGGCGTGCGCCCCGGAGGTCTCGGCGCCGCCGAGGGCCGTCCCCGCTCCCGTCCCCGTGCCCGTTCCGGTGCCGATCCCCGCGCCCGCCCCGGCCCCCGGCCCGATCCCGGCCCCCTCGCGGGGCCTCGGGGCGGGCGTCAGCAGCGCGCCCACCCCGTACAGTCCGACCACGACCCCCGGCCACCAGACCCCGCCCAGCCCGGCGAAGTGCAGCCCCAGACCGACCGCGCCGCCGGCGCAGCCGACCAGGTTCCGGGCCGACTCCAGGTAGCGCAGCACCCGGGGGCCGAACCCGTCACTGGTAGCCACGGATCTCCTCGAACACCCCGTCCAGCGAGCCCGTACCGTCGAACAGCTTGCCGCCGCTCAGGTCCGCGATCCCCTGGAGCTGGCCCACCGCCGCCTCCCCGAACTTGATCGGGAACACCGGGATCGACTTCTCCCCGGCCGGCAGCGCGTCGTGGAAGCGCTTGAAGTCGCCGTCCGTCGCACCGGCGTTGCTCTCCCCGTCCGTCATCAGCACGATCGAGGTGAACCGGTCGTCGCCGGCCGCCGCCTGCTGACGCTCGATCACCCGGTACGCCTCCTCCAGCGAGGAGTACACCGCCGTCCCGCCCGAGGCGGCCAGCGACTGCACGTCCGCGTCGATCGACGCCAGCTCCGTCTCCGGGCCCGGCCGGCTGCCGGTGGCCGGCACCACGTGGGTCTTGGTCCACTTCACCGCGGAGGCGAAGGAGAGCAGCGTGATCTCCTCGCGGTCCCGGAAACGGCGCGTCCCGCGGGTGTCGTCCGCCCCGGTCAGCCGGCCCAGCGCGCTCTTCAGCGCGGCGATCCGCGAGCCCTCCATCGAGCCCGAGGTGTCCAGCACGTACACCGTCCTGGACGGGCGGCGCAGCTCGTTCTGGTACGAGGCCAGCAGACCGTCCGCGACCGCCCGGGTGCCCGGGAACGGCAGCTCCCGGCGGCGGTCCGCGGGCAGCCCGGCGGCCGGGGCCGCGCCCGCCGTCACCGGTCGGCGCAGCGTCGTCTCGGAGATCCGTTTCTGCACGTCCTCCTTGAGCAGGTACGCGGACAGCCGCTGGAAGGAGTCCCGCTGCTCCTGCGCGGCGGAGGACATCAGCGAGAGCGGGTAGTCCGCAGACACCACGCCGTCCGCCGGCCGCACCACCGTCAGCTGCTGCTGCGGCGGCAGCGTCCTGTTCAGCGACAGCAGCACCGACTCGTAGTTCACCAGCGCGCTCACCGTGCCCGACTCGGCCCGGGCGTACGCCTGCGCCAGCCAGCCGGAGGAGCCGGAGGTCAGCTTCTGGCCCTTGAAGAACTCCTTCAGCTGCGGACCCGCCTTCTGCATGTCCGCGTCGGTCAGCGCCGCGCCCGCGCCGGAGAAGGCCGAGGCCACCGCGACGAGGGTGGAGAAGCCCGAGTTGGAGCGGGACGGGTCGGCCATCCCGTACGGCAGCTTTCCGGCCGCCGCCGCCGCGCCGACCTGCGCCCAGGTGACCTTGGAACCGTCGCCCCAGCCGAGTTCGCCGAGCGCCGAGGAACGCACCCCGATCGCCACCGGCGACACCATCACCGGGGTCTCGGAGACCACCTTGGACTTGCCGGCCGGATCGAGCCGCAGGTACTGGTTCGACGGGAACCACACGGCGTCGTACTTGCCGTCGGCCCGGCCCGAGGAGACGGCGTCGGCGCCGTCCAGGGTGCCCGTCCAGGAGAACTGCACGGTCACCCCGGTGGCCTTCCGGGCATCCTCCAGGACCGGTGCCAGGTCCTGGAGTTCACTGCCCGCCAGGACGCGCAGCACGCCGGGGCGGGCGGTCTCGGCGGGCGGATCGGTGGGCTTCGGGGCGGGGTTGTCGCCGCCACCGGAGGAGGTGCAGGCGGTGGCCGCGGCCAGCACGGCGGCCAGCGCGGCCGTGAGCCAGCCGCGGCGCTTCATCGGGATGGTCACTTGGTCCCCTTCGCCGCGTTGGTCAGCTTGAGCAGGTTGTCCAGCGAGGGCAGGGTCGCCTGCTTGACCTTGGCCGCGGTCAGATCGGGTGCGAAAGTCGGCTTCTTCTCCCGCATCAGGTTCGCGAAGGCCTCCGGTTTGGCCTGCGGACGGAGCCCGAACCCGGCCTCCAGGCCGCGGAGCACCTCGTCGTTCTGGAGGGCGTCGGCGAGCTTGCGGCCGTTGTCGGTGTGGGCCACGACGGTGTGGTCCGAGTAGACCGTGGTGTCCGGGTACAGCACCACCATGTCCCCGGTGGGCTTGCCCTGCAGCGACAGGGCGGCGGCCTGCGACTCGTACGCGAAGATCAGCGGGCTGCCGATCCCCGCGCCGAAGTCCCGGAACGGCTCGTCGCTGCTGCTCTTCTGGATGCCCTGCAGCGCGTTCGCCTTGTACAGGACGTCCTTGACGGCGGCGACGCCGGCGTCGTCCGACACCACCTGGTGGTTGTTGGCGATGTAGGAGAGCAGCGCGAGGTACATCGCGCCCGAGGACGAGCTCTCCGGGTCGGTGGTGGTCACGAAGAGCTGACCGGACAGCTCGGGATGGGCGCCCGCGCCGGCCAGATCCTCCCATCTGCGGTTGCCCTTCAGCGCGTTGACGTACTCGTCCATCCGGAACGTCCACACGCCGGTGGCGTCCAGGTCGGCCAGCTTGTTGTCCCTCAGGACCTTGGCCACCGGTTCGTGCGCCACGATCACCAGCGGCGAGTAGAACGGGACCATCGGGGAGTCCTGCAGCTTCCAGATGCGCTGGATCTCCCGCGCCGGTGCCGAGCTCGCCGGGAAGGCGAAGTCCAGCCCCGGCGTCCTGCCCGCCTGGTCGCTCATCGTCCAGGAGCCGGTGGAGTCCGTCCGGACCACCAGGCCCTGCTTCGCCAACTCGGCCTTGACGTCGTCGTTCTCGAAGAAGGCGCGCTTCTCCGAGCCGATCAGGCCGGTGACGGTGACCGTCGTGGTGGTGTCCTTCTTCCGGTCGTCGGGGATCAGCGCGAAGGCGACCCCGCCCAGCAGGGCCAGGGCCGCAACCACCCCCAGTGCGCGTCGCATGCCGAACGCCTCCCCCTCGTCCGCTCCTTCGTCCGGGTGGTGACCCGGGGCGCCCCGGCATCCACCCGGGGGTGACGAGCGTCCCGCCGGGCGGGGAGCGGCGGCGGAAGCGGCGGTGAACCAGGGGTGAACACCCCTTCACGGAATCGCATCGGCAGGCGGCGCGGGAGGCGCGGGAGGCGTACGGGCGGCGCGCGGCGGCGACGTGGAGCGGGGCGCTCGCACAGCGGTCCGAGGAAGTGTCAGATTGTTCAACTCGCCTTACCGCAACGGTCATCCCGCAGTCCGGACCCGCGTCGTGGTTACGCGCCGGTAATGCCTAGTCTCAGCACTATGCGCCGAGCAAAAATCGTCTGTACCCTCGGGCCCGCCACCGACTCGTACGACCAGATCAAGTCCCTGGTCGACGCCGGGATGGACATCGCCCGACTGAACCTCAGTCACGGCTCGCACACCGAGCACGAGGAACGCTACCGCCGCGTCCGCAAGGCCGCCGACGAGACCGGCCGCAGCGTCGGCATCCTCGTCGACCTTCAAGGCCCGAAGATCCGGCTCGA
Source organism: Kitasatospora sp. NPDC057738 (assembly GCF_042798815.1). NCBI lineage: Bacteria > Bacillati > Actinomycetota > Actinomycetes > Kitasatosporales > Streptomycetaceae > Kitasatospora > Kitasatospora sp. NPDC057738. The sequence continues at coordinate 81,815 of NZ_JBHVJT010000028.1, forward strand.
CACCTTCGCCCACGGACCCGTACTTCTCGAACGCGGCGACGAGTTCACCATCTCCACCGACAACGGCGTCGTGGGGGACAAGGACCGCTGCGGAACCACCTACTCCGGGCTCGCCGGGGACGTCAGCCGCGGCGAGCGCATCCTGGTCGACGACGGCCGGGTCACCCTGGAGGTCGTCGCCGTCGACGGGCCGCACGTGCGCTGCCTGGTCATCGAAGGCGGCCTGGTCTCCGACCACAAGGGCCTCAACCTCCCCGGCGTCGCCGTCTCCGTCCCCGCACTCAGCGACAAGGACGTCGCCGACCTGCGGTGGGCGCTGCGCACCGGGGCCGACCTCATCGCGCTCTCCTTCGTCCGCAGCGGGCGGGACGTCGAGGACGTCCACCGGATCATGGCGGAGGAGGGACGCCGGGTCCCGGTCATCGCCAAGATCGAGAAGCCGCAGGCGGTGGAGAACCTGGAGTCCGTCGTCGACGCCTTCGACGGGATCATGGTGGCCCGCGGCGACCTGGGCGTGGAGATGCCCCTCGAACAGGTCCCGCTGGTCCAGAAGCGCGCCATCAAGCTCGCCCGCCGCAACGCCAAGCCGGTCATCGTCGCGACCCAGATGCTCGACTCGATGATCAACACCTCCCGGCCGACCCGCGCCGAGGCCTCCGACGTCGCCAACGCCGTCCTGGACGGGACGGACGCGGTGATGCTCTCCGGGGAGACCTCGGTCGGCAAGTACCCGGTCGAGACCGTCAAGACCATGGCCCGGATCGTCGAGGCCGCCGAGAACGACATCCTGGCCGCGGGCCTCCCGCCGCTCACCACCGGCAGCAAGCCGCGGACCCAGGGCGGCGCCGTCGCCCGCGCGGCCGCCGAGATCGGCGACTTCCTGCACGCCAAGTACCTGATCGCCTTCACCCAGTCCGGCGACACCGCCCGCCGGCTCACCCGCTACCGCTCGCCCATCCCGGTGCTCGCCTTCACCTACGAACCGGCCGTGCGCAGCCAACTCGCCCTCACCTGGGGCGTGGAGACCTTCCTCGGCCCGTTCGCCCCGACCACCGACCAGATGGTCGAACAGGTCGACGCGGCACTCCTGTCGCTCGGCCGCTGCCAGAAGGGCGACATCGTCGTCATCACGGCGGGTTCGCCCCCCGGCCTGGCCGGCTCCACCAACCTCGTCCGCGTCCACCACGTGGGGACCCTGGACGCCTGAGGTTCCCGGCGGCGCGGCCCTTCCTCGGACGGGCCGCGCCGCTGTCAGTACTTCGGGCCGATGTGGGTGTCCATGAGGGCGACGGAGACGTTTGTCGCGCCGGTGGCGCGCGCGGCGGCCTTCCACCGGACGCCGACGGCGTCGAGGGCGGCGGTGAAGAGGCCGATGATGTCGGTCGAGGTGTTGGTGAAGAAGTAACGCGGGTACTCGTAGCGGCGGACCACGCCGTCGACCGTCCTGGTCGTCCAGTTGGTGATGCGGCAGCCGTCGGAGTGGATCAGGCCGCGCAGGAACGCCCAGGGGTGGGCGTCGACGATCGCCTGCTGCCAGGGCTCCAGGGCTATGGTGCGCTCGTGCTTCTTGCCGGGGCCGTGCTGCGGGAAGTAGCACGGCAGGTGCTTCGAGTACACCTTGACGTTGTGGCAGCCGGGGCGCCGAACGCGGCAAGGGGTGAGGGTGGGGAAGACCTGCCTCATGGCCGCCTCGACGGCATCCATGATTCCGGGCCACTTGTCGTCGCAGGCTATGAACAGACTGGCGGTCCGGTGCTGCTTCGGGTGGCTGATGTGACCGTCGCCCAGGTAGAGCCCGAGCAGGTACGAGTACGCGGGGCGGTCGAGATCGTCGCCGTAGCAGTGCGGGCAAGGGGAGCGCCTGCGGCCTGGGAGCTCGCCGCGCTTGGCCAGATCGCGGTGCTTCCACCAGGAGACCGTGCCAATGGGAAGGCCGAGTCGACGAGCTGTCTCAGCGGTGCCGGCGCCACGCCGCAGGAGGTGGACAGCTTGTTCGCGAACGGAGAACTCGTGCATGGTGCCGAGCGTGTGCGAATGTTCCGGACCGGTCGGGCGAATGGTCGAAAGTCCACTCGAACCGGTGAAGATCGCCAACCATTGCCCGAGTGGCGGCTTCCTTTGATTTGAAGGAAAAGTGCCCCGAGTGGGATTCGAACCCACACTGTATGGTGTTTGAGACCATTGCCTGCTGCCAATTGGGCTATCGGGGCCTACGAATCGAAGCCCAAGGGCTCGACCGACTGACTCAAACATACCGTGTCTAGGTACCCTCGTGCATGCAGTACCCCGCCGGAACTAGGAGCCCCGTGAGCACCGCCGACGAGCAGGCGCAGCCGCTTGAGACCGATATGCCCCAGATCACCCGGATTGTGATCGCCGAGGACGAGGCGCTGATCCGCCTCGACCTCAAGGAGATGCTCGAGGAGGAGGGGTACACCGTCGTCGGTGAGGCCGGTGACGGTGAGACGGCGGTGCGGCTGGTGGAGGAGCTGAAGCCGGATCTGGCGATCTTCGATGTGAAGATGCCGGTGCTGGACGGGCTCTCCGCGGCCGAGCAGATCCACGACAAGCACCTGGCGCCGGTCCTGATGCTGACGGCGTTCTCGCAGCGGGAGCTGGTGGACCGGGCGCGGGACGCCGGGGCGATGGCGTACATCGTCAAGCCGTTCTCGAAGTCGGACCTGGTGCCGGCGATCGAGATGGCGGTCTCCCGGTACGCCGAGATGCGGGCGCTGGAGAAGGAGATCGGGGACCTCAGCCAGCGGCTGGAGACCCGGAAGCTGGTGGACCGGGCGAAGGGTGTGCTGCAGACCAAGTTCGGGCTGAACGAGCCGGCCGCCTTCCGGTGGATCCAGAAGACCTCGATGGACCGCCGGATGACGATGGCCGCGGTGGCCGAGGCGGTCATCGAGGAGGGCGAGGCCCAGGACCGCAAGAAGGCGGACGAGGCCAAGGGCGAGTAAGAGGTACGGGAAGGGCCCGGCAGAACGTTTCTGCCGGGCCCTTCGCCGTGTGTGCGGGCTCAGTCCTCGCCGAGGTAGGCCTTGCGGACGGACTCGTCGTGCAGGAGGTCGGGCCCGGTCCCGGAGAGGACGATGCGGCCGGTCTCCATGACGTACCCCCGGTCGGAGAGCGAGAGCGCCGCCTGGGCGTTCTGCTCGACCAGGAGGATGGTCGTACCGGAGGACTTCAGCTCCACGATGGTGGACATGATCTTCTGCATCATCAGCGGCGAGAGCCCCATCGAGGGTTCGTCCAGCATCAGCAGCTTGGGCCGGGACATCAGCGCCCGTCCCATCGCGAGCATCTGCTGTTCGCCGCCGGAGAGCGTGCCGGCGGCCTGGCGCCGGCGTTCGCCGAGGATCGGGAACAGGCCGTAGGCCCGTTCGACGTCGGCGGTGATGCCGGCGGCGTCGGTGCGCAGGAAGGCGCCGAGGAGGAGGTTCTCCTCGATGGTCATCCGGGGGAAGATGTGCCGTCCCTCGGGGGAGTGGGCGAGGCCGAGGGCGACGATCTTGTGCGCGGGGACGGTCGAGAGGTCCTGGCCGTCGAAGGTGATCCGCCCGGCGGTGGGCTTGAGCAGGCCGGACAGGGTGCGCAGGGTGGTGGTCTTGCCCGCGCCGTTGGTGCCGATGAGGGTGGTGACCTCGCCCTGTTCGACGGTGAAGCCGATGCCCTTGACGGCCTCGATCTTGCCGTAGGCGACGCGGAGGTCCTCGACCTCGAGGAGTGCGGTCACTGGTCGGTCTCCGTAACGTTCTCCGGAACAGCCGGGGTGGTGCCTTCGAGCGGGGCGCCCAGGTAGGCGGTGATGACGCGTTCGTCGTTCTGGACGGTCTCGCGGTCGCCCTCGACGATCTTCTGGCCCTGGACGAGCACCGCGGTGCGGTCGCAGAGGTTGAAGATGAAGCGCATGTCGTGCTCGATGACGAGGACGGAGACGCCCTTGTCGCGGATCGCGAAGACGAGTTCCTCGGCGGCCCGGGTCTCCTGGGGGTTCATGCCGGCGGTGGGTTCGTCGAGCAGCAGCAGGCCGGGTTCGGAGGCGAGGGCGCGGGCGATCTCCAGCTTGCGCTGCTCGCCGTAGGGGAGGTTGCGGGCGAGGTGGTCGGCCTTCTCGGCGAGGCCGGTGAACTGCAGGAGTTCCATGGCCTTCTCGCGGCTCTCGGCCTCGGCGCGGTGGTAGCCGGGGCCGCGCAGGACGGCGGAGAAGATGCCTTCCCTGGTGCGGGTGTGCCGGCCGACCAGGACGTTCTCCAGGACGGTCATGTTGGCGAACAGCCGGATGTTCTGGAAGGTGCGGGCGATGCCGGCCTGGGTGACCAGGTGGGGCTTGGGCGGCAGCAGGGTGTCGCGGAAGCGGACGGCGCCCTCGGTGGGGACGTACAGGCCGGTGAGGCAGTTGAAGAAGGTGGTCTTGCCGGCGCCGTTGGGGCCGATGAGACCGATGATCTCGCCTTCGCCGACGGTCAGGGAGACGTCGTTGACGGCGGTGAGGCCGCCGAAGCGCATGGTGACGCCGGTGACTTCGAGCAGGGGTGCGGCGGTGGTGGTCATCGGGTCGGTCACGCCCCTGCCTTGGTGAGTGCGGTCGGCTCGCCGGTGGCCTGGGCCGGGAGGGCGGCCTCGTGGAACTCCAGCTGCCGGCGCCGGTTGGGGATGAGGCCTTCGGGGCGCACCCGCATCAGGACGATGAGGGCGGCGCCGAAGGCGAGGAGCTGGTAGTCGGCGAGGAATTCGAGCTTCTTGGGGATGAGGAAGAGCAGGGTGGCGCCGGCCAGCGGGCCGCTGATGGTGCCCATGCCGCCGAGGATGACGGCGGCGAGCAGGAAGGCGGAGTTCGGCGGGAGGGCTTCGGCGAAGGTGTACTGGTCGGGGGTGACGGTGTAGCTGACGTGGGCCTGGACGGTGCCGGCCAGGCCGGCCAGCAGGGCGCCGAGGGCGAAGGCGAGCAGCTTGAGCCGGAAGCCGTTGATGCCCATGGCCTCGGCGGCGGTCTCGTCCTCGCGGATGGCGACCCAGGCGCGGCCGATGCGGGAGTCGCCGACCCGGGCGAAGACCAGCACGACGACGGCGGTGACGAGCAGCATCAGCAGGTAGTAGTTGGAGAAGCGGCCGAGTTCGACGCCGAGGACGGTGTGCGGCTTGCCGAGGTCGAAGCCGAGGATCTCCAGGTCGGGGATGCGCGGGATGCCGTTGGAGCCGTTGGTGACCTTGGGGCCGGTGGTGCCGTTGAGGTTGAGCATGGTGATGCGGAAGATCTCGCCGAACCCGAGGGTGACGATGGCGAGGTAGTCGCCGCGCAGCCGCAGGGTGGGGGCGCCGATCAGGACGCCGAAGATCATCGAGACGACGGCGCCGGTGAGCATCGCGGCCCAGAACGGGAACTGGACGTGGATGGGCGAGGCGGGGGAGCCGGAGACCAGGGCGGCGGCGTAGGCGCCGACGCCGAGGAAGGCGACGTACCCGAGGTCGAGCAGGCCGGCCAGGCCGACGACGATGTTGAGGCCGAGGGCGACGGTGGCGAAGATCAGGATGTTGGTGGCGACCGAGGTGTACTGGTCGCTGGTCTGGGTGAACGGGAAGCCGGCGGCGGCGGCGAAGGCGGCGCCGGTGGTGACCGGGCGGTGCTTGACGGTCAGCGCGCGCAGCCGGGCGAGCAGGCCGGACTTGGCCAGGGCGGGGACGGCGAGGGCGACGAACAGCAGGTAGCCGGTGAAGAGTTCGCCGTACTCGGTGTCGATGCCGAAGGTGATCGCGAACAGTCCGGTGCCGAAGGCGAGGACGATCAGCAGCACCTCGACCCAGGAGGGGAGCGCCCGCGCCGCGGCCAGCGGGCGGTCGATCCGGCCCAGCCGCAGTGCGCTGTTGGCGAGGTGGCCGAGCTGGAGCAGCAGGACGGCGCCGGCGGCGATGGCGAGGCCGCCGGCGAGGGCGGTCAGGACCGGGGCGACCGGCTTGTCCGTGGGGACGGCGTGGGCGCCGAACCAGGCGGCGGGGGCGACCGGGACGAGCAGGAAGAGGCGCTTGTCGAGGATCCGCAGCGGGACGGTGGTGCGGCGGTCGAGCGGCAGGGCGAGGGCGCCGAGGACGGAGATCAGGCCGCCCGCGGCGAGCACCCAGCCGCCGGGTTCGAGGTTGGCGAGGCCGCCGAGTTCGGCGGAGACGGCGGCGACGGCGTAGACGGCGACGGCGAGGGCGCCGGTGGCGGCGAACAGGACGGCGTTGTTGCTGCGGGTGGGGGCGGCCCAGCGCAGTCCGGGGACGCCCTGGGCGGCGAGCAGCAGGACGAGGGTGAGCAGCCCGGCGGCGAGGGCGAGCCACTGGAGGCCGGCCGGGGAGCCGTAGTACGTGAGGTCGCCGGGGAAGTCGGAGGTCCAGGTCCAGGACATGGCGGCGGAGGCGGCGGTGGCGAGGGCGCCGAGTGCGGTGACGGCGGCGGCGGCGCGGGCCGGCAGCGGGATGACCGGGGTCGTTTCGGTGCGGGTGGTGGTCATGGTGGTCACGCCCTGTCCGCGACGCGCTCGCCGAGCAGGCCCTGGGGCCGGATCAGGAGCACGAGGATGAGGAGTACGAACGCCCAGACGTCCTTCCAGGCGCCGCCTCCGAAGAGGTGCATGCCGGGCAGGTGCTGGATGTACCCGGTGGCGAGGGCTTCGGCGAGGCCGAGGGCGAGGCCGCCGAGCATGGCGCCGTAGATGTTGCCGATGCCGCCGAGGACGGCGGCGGTGAAGGCCTTGAGTCCGAGGATGAAGCCCATCCGGAAGTCGACCTGGCCGCTGCGCAGCCCGTAGGCGACGGCGGCGACGGCGGCGAACGCGGCGCCGATGGCGAAGGCCATGACGATGATGCGGTCGGTGTCGATGCCCATCAGCTTGGCGGTGTCCGGGTCCTGGCTGGTGGCCTGCATGGCGCGTCCGGAGCGGGTGCGGGTGACGAACCAGCCGAGGGCGAGCATGCACAGCGGGGCGGCGATGATCAGGAAGAGGTCGCTGCGCTGGATGGTGACGGAGCCGAGGCTGAACGGGTCGCCGGGGAGCTTGGGGAAGACCCGGGCCTTCTTGGCGTCCGGGTAGAAGGAGAAGACGAGCTGCTGGAGGAAGATGGACAGCCCGATCGCGGTGATCAGCGGGGCCAGTCGGGGGGCGTTGCGCAGGGGGCGGTAGGCGAAGCGCTCGGCGGCGACGGCGGTGAGGGTGGAGACCAGGATGCCGGCGATCAGCATGAGCGGCAGGGCCAGCCACAGGGTGGTGCCGCCGGGGAGGGCGAGGTAGGCGGTCAGGGCGCCGAAGCCGCCGACCATGACGATCTCGCCGTGGGCGAAGTTGATGAGCTGGACGATGCCGTAGACCATCGTGTAGCCGATCGCGACGAGTCCGTAGAGGGCGCCGAGGATCAGGCCGTTGGCCAGCTGCTGCGGTAGGTCGTGCACCGCTGGGCCTCCGTAGTGCGTTCGGGGGTGTCTGTCCGCGTGGGTGGTGGATGTGGGTGCGGGGGGGGGGGGCTGGGGGTGCCCCGCGCTTAGGGGGGGGTCGAGGGGGGCGTGGTGGTTTGTGTTGGATGGGCGTCGCCCCCCGCAGAGCTTAG
>NZ_JBHVJT010000028.1:89411-99509 GCF_042798815.1 Kitasatospora sp. NPDC057738
TAGCGCGTTGGTGAGGTTGTGTGAGATCGCTTGTTCTTGGCTGCAGGAGGGGGGGGCGAAGCGCGCCCCACCCTGGGGACCCGGGCGAAGCTAAGCCCCCTCTCCCCCCCCCCCCCCGCGGTGGTGGTGAAGTGGCGCTGGTGGTGCTTGTGGTGACTGGGTGTCAGCCCTTGAAGGTGCCGGACTTCTCCACGGCCCACTTGCCGTCCTTGACGGTGTAGACGGTGAGCTGCTTGTTGGTGGTGTCGCCGAACTCGTCGAAGGAGACCTTGCCGGTCACGCCGTCGAAGCTGACCTTCTGGACGGCGTCGCGGACGGCCTTGCGGTCGGGGACCTTGCCGTTGTTGTCCTTCACGGCCTGCTTGACGCCCTGGATGATGGCCCAGGCGCTGTCGTAGGAGTAGCCGCCGTAGGTCTCGTAGGCGTCCTTGTAGCCGGCGGTCTTGTAGTCGGCGATGAACTTCTTGGCGGTGTCGAGGGATTCGACGGGCAGGCCGACGGCGGTGGCGTAGTCGCCCTGGCTCTTGGGGTTGAGCTTGATGAAGTCGCCGCTCTGGATGCCGTCGCCGCCCATCAGTGGGATGTTGACGCCGGCCTCCTTGAGCTGGAGGGAGAGCGGGCCGGCCGCGGGGTACTCGCCGCCGTAGTAGACGGCCTCGGCGCCGGAGCTCCTGACCTTGGTGACGATGGCGGCGAAGTCGCGGTCGTCGGGGTTGACGTGCTCCTCGCCGACCAGCTGGCCGCCGAGCTTGGTGAACTCGCCCTTGAAGGTGCCGGCCAGGCCCGCGCCGTAGGTCTTCTGGTCGTCGATCAGGAAGACCTTGGTCTTCTTGGCGTCGGTGTAGAGGAACTGGGCGGCGAAGGGGCCCTGGACGGCGTCGGTGGTGGCGGTGCGGAAGTAGGACGTGAACGGGCGCTTCTTCTCGCCGCTGGCCCACTTCTCGCCCTGGCTGAGGGCGACGCCGGTGTTGGCGGGGGAGACCTCGACCAGGGAGGCGTCGTCGAAGATCTGCTGCATCGACTGGGCCACGCTGGAGTTGAGCGGGCCGACGACGCCGAGGACCTTGGAGTCGCCGACGAGCTGGGTGGCGTTCTGCTGGCCGGGGGCGGGCTTGCCGGTGTCGTCCAGGGCCTTGATCTCGAACTTGACGCCGGGGACCTCGTTGGCCTCGTTGGCCTTCTTGATCGCGAGGTCGACGGAGTTGCGGATGCCGAGGCCGAGGGCGGAGAGGTCGCCGGTGAGCGGGGCGTCGACGCCGATGACGACGGTGGTGGAGCCGGAGTTGGAGGTGCCGCCGTCGGCCTTCTTCTCTCCGCGGGAGCCGCAGGCGCTGAGGCTGAGGGCGCCGATCACGGCAATGCTCACGACAACTGCTGAACGATGACGCACGAGGGTCCCCTTCGGTTCAGGAGGCGCCCGCGCCTGAATGGCGGGAGCCGGAGTGCGCGGAGGGCCTGGCCCAATCGAATGGCGCGGTGACTGGCCGTGACTCTAGATGCCGTTGGGCGGCTCGGGCAGTGCTGGGAGCAGGCTGTGATTCTCTTGTTATGAGCACACGGAGTATTTGTCTCACGATGTGGTCGTTCTGGCTCGATCGATCCCGCGATGCCGGGCGTTTACGCGCTGGTAGGGCGATGTAAGGCCCAGAAATGGGGGTTGCAGCTGGCAGCGCCGATAATCGGACACCAGTGTCCGATGCCCTGCTTTCGACCTTGAGCGTCCGGATTGCGGACGAGGAGGGCGCGACCGGATGATCCCGGGGCGCCCGCGGGCCTCGGAACCGGCAATTGATCGGATTTCCTACTTGTTACGCAGCGTTACAGGGGTGGGTTTGCGCCGACCGCGCCCGGACATGCGAAGGCCCCCTTGTCCAGACCAACGCCTGCCCAGGGTGGCGGAAGGTCAAACAAGGGGGCGGAAAAGGGACTTGATGTTGTCCGGAGTGAACTCGCGGGCCCGGTGGGGACGTTGTCGGGCGGGATGGCGCGGTCGGAGCCGCCGTCAGAGGTCGCGCAGCATGCAGGTCAGCCGGCAGCTGGTGATCCGCCGGCCGGTGTCGTCGGTGATCGCGATCTCGTAGGTGGCCGCGGTGCGGCCCTTGAACACGGCCGTCGCCACCCCGGTCACCAGCCCGGAGGTGGCCGAGCGGTGGTGGGTCGCGTTGAGGTCCACACCGACCGCGTACCGGCCGGGACCGGCGTGCAGCATCGCCCCGATCGAGCCCAGCGTCTCGGCCAGCGCCGCCGACGCGCCGCCGTGCAGCAGCCCGTACGGCTGCTGGTTGCCCTCCACCGGCATGGTGCCGACCACGCGGTCGCCGGAGGCCTCGACGATCCGGATGCCGAGCTTGTCGCCGAGGTGGCCGCCCGAGAAGGTCTCCGGGTTCACGCCGAGCTTGGCGAAGTGGTCCAGCACGTCCTGCGGGACGTTCAGGAGGGGGGCGGTGTCGGGGACGGTGTCGGGAGTGGTGCCGGGGGCGTTGAGGGGGGCGGTGCCGGGGGCCGCATCGGTCATGGGGGAACTCCTGCCGCTGGGATCTGCTGGGGGGATGTGCCGCCTGTGATCGTACGACCGTCCTACTCATAGGTAGCAGCTGTGGCCGAACCGGCGCGGCGTCCTTTTTGTCGGTGCCGGGCCATAGGATCGGTGGCCGGTAGTGGAATCGGCAGGAACGGACGTTGACGTGGCTACGCAGAGTACGGACAAGGGCGCGACGGGTGGCGGCGGGGCCGGCCCGCGGCCCCGGCTGATGCTGCTCGACGGGCACTCGATGGCCTACCGGGCCTTCTACGCCCTGCCCGTGGAGAACTTCAACACCTCCACCGGCCAACCCACCAACGCGGTCTACGGCTTCGCCTCGATGCTCGCCAACACCGTCCGGGACGAGCAGCCCACCCACCTCGCCGTCGCCTTCGACCTCTCCCGGCAGACCTTCCGCTCCGTCGAGTTCCCCGACTACAAGGCCAACCGTGCCAAGACGCCGGACGAGTTCCGCAGCCAGGTCGGCCTGATCGGCGAACTGCTCGACGCCATGCACGTCCCCCGGCTGACGGCCGAGGGCTTCGAGGCCGACGACATCATCGCCACCCTGGCCACCGCCGCCGAGGCGGCCGGCTACGACGTCGACATCGTCACCGGCGACCGCGACTCGCTCCAGCTGGTCACCGACCACGTCACCGTGCTCTACCCGACCAAGGGCGTCTCCGAGCTCACCCGCTACACCCCGGAGAAGGTCGCCGAGAAGTACGGCGTCACCCCGCGCCAGTACCCGGACCTCGCCGCGCTGCGCGGCGACCCGTCCGACAACCTCCCCGGCATCCCCGGCGTCGGCGAGAAGACCGCCGCCAAGTGGGTCAACCAGTTCGGCTCCTTCGACGAACTCGTCGCCCGCGCCGACGAGGTCAAGGGCAAGATCGGCGAGAAGCTGCGCGACCACCTCGACTCGGTCAAGCGCAACCGGGTGCTCACCGAGCTGGTCCGCGACGTCGAACTCCCGCTCGGCGTCACCGACCTGGACCGCAAGCCGTTCGACAAGGACGCCGTCGGCTCCCTGATGGAGTCGCTGGAGTTCCGCAACGCCAACTTCCGCGACCGCGTCTTCGGCATCGACCCGACCACCGGCTCGGACACCGCCGAAGCCGAACTCGCCCCCGGCGTCGAGGTGGACGGCGAACTCCTCACCGACCCCGGCACCCTGGCCGCCTGGCTCGCCGAGCACGCCTCCGACGGCAAGACCACCGTCGCGCTCGCCGCCGTCTACCAGTGGGCGCTCGGCGCCGGCGAGGTCACCGAAGTGGCGCTCGCCGCCGGGGAGACGGCCGCCTGGTTCGACCCGGCGCTGCTCGCCGAGGAGGACGAGCGGGCCTTCGCCGCCTGGCTCGCCGACGCCGGCGCCCCCAAGGCCCTGCACATCGCCAAGCAGGTCATGCGCGCCTTCGCCGAGCGCGGCTGGACCATCGAGGGCGTCGTCGCCGACACCGCGCTCGCCGCCTACCTGGAGAAGCCCGGCCGCCGAACCTTCACCCTGGAGGTGCTCGCCGAGGAGTACCTGGCCCGCTCGCTCACCCCGGCCCCCGCCACCGAGAGCGGCCAACTCTCCTTCGACGCACCGGAGGAGGACGAGACCGCCGCCGCCCGGTCGCTGATGCTCCAGGCCCGCGCCGTGCTCGACCTCGCCGCGCTCTTCGACACCCGCCTCGGCGAGGTCGGCGCCGCCGAGCTGATGCACGACATGGAACTGCCCATCGCCGCCCTGCTGGCCCGGATGGAGCGCTACGGCATCGCCGCCGACCGCGAGTGGCTCACCGGCCTGGAGGCCCAGTTCGCCGCCGAGATCCAGCGCGTGGTGGAGGAGGCGCACGCCGCCGCCGGGCACGAGTTCAACCTCGGCTCGCCCAAGCAGCTCCAGGAGATCCTCTTCGGCGAGCTCGCACTCCCCAAGACCAAGAAGATCAAGACCGGCTACACCACCGACGCCGACGCGCTCACCTGGCTGGCCACCCAGACCGACAACGAACTGCCGGTCATCCTGCTGCGCCACCGCGACCAGGCCAAGCTGCGCACCACCGTCGAGGGCCTGCTCAAGACCGTCTCGCCCAAGGGCCGGATCCACACCACCTTCAACCAGATGGTCGCCGCCACCGGCCGGCTCTCCTCGCAGGACCCGAACCTGCAGAACATCCCGGTCCGCACCGAGGAGGGCCGGGCGATCCGCCGCGCCTTCGTCGTCGGCGAGGGCTACGAGTCGCTGCTCACCGCCGACTACTCCCAGATCGAACTGCGGATCATGGCCCACCTGTCCGAGGACGAGGCGCTGCTGCAGGCCTTCGCCTCCGGCGAGGACCTGCACAACACCGTCGCCTCCCAGGTCTTCGAGGTGCCGCGCGCCGCGGTGGACGCCGAGATGCGCCGCAAGATCAAGGCGATGTCCTACGGCCTGGCGTACGGACTCTCCGCGTACGGGCTCTCGCAGCAGCTCGGCATCAAGCCCGCCGAGGCCCAGGGCCTGATGGACACCTACTTCGAGCGCTTCGGCGGCGTGCGGGACTACCTGCGCCGGGTCGTCGACGAGGCCCGGGCGACGGGCTACACCGAGACCCTGCTCGGCCGCCGCCGCTACCTGCCGGACCTCAACAGCGACAACCGCCAGCGCCGCGAGATGGCCGAGCGGATGGCCCTCAACGCCCCGATCCAGGGCTCGGCCGCCGACATCGTCAAGATCGCCATGCTCCGGGTGGACGAAGCGCTGCGCACGGCCGGCCTCACCTCCCGGATGCTGCTCCAGGTGCACGACGAAATCGTGCTGGAGCTGGCCCCGGGCGAGCGCGAGCAGGTCGAGGCCGTCGTCCGCGAGCAGATGGCGGGCGCCTACCCGCTGCGCGCCCCGCTGGACGTCTCGGTCGGCGTCGGCCCCAACTGGGAGGCCGCCGCGCACTGACGGCACCGCTGTCGCACGGGCCCGGGCACGCGAGTGTCCGGGCCCGTTCCGCTGCCCCGGCACGCTGGCCGGAATCGGTCGGCGGTCCTGGGCTTCGGGCCGTGGCACTGGAAGGCATCCTGCGGACCACCCCTCCACCACCGGCCCCGTCCTGCCCGAGGACGGCGACTCGCGTCGCGAGCGCAGGCACCCGGCGCTCGATCAGGCCCTCCCGGCCCTCGTCCTTCCGGGGCTGCTCGGCGTCCTCCGCCTGCCCGCGATCCTGCTCGCCGTCGCGGCGGGGGCCCGCCGGCGGTGCCGCTCGGCATCGTCGCCGCGATCGTGCCGGCCGGGACCTCCCGCGCCACGGTGTCCCCGCCGGTTCACCCGCGGGTGGGCGGCGTGCACCGGGAAAACCGCAGCTCGGGCCGTCCGATGAGCGCGGGCCCCGGGACGCTCGGGCCCGCCGGGTGGCCGGGCTCGGAGGGTGGCCCAGTCGGCCCGCGGGGAATTGGTCCGGCAGGATGGGTCAATTCCCCACTACCGTAGGCACAATGACAACAGAGCCCACGTCGACCGACCAGCCCGTGTCCCTGGCCGAGGCGCCGATGCGTCAAGCCCGGAACTCCGCCGCCTTCTGGACCCTCACCGGCCTCTGCCGGGGACACGAGGTGATCCGGCGTCGCGGATTCGTCGCGGTCGACGGCGACGCGCGTGCGGGACTGCGGATCCTGATCCAGGAGCCCGACCTCGACCCGGGCGAACTGGCCGAGGTGAGCGAGCTGACGCGCCGGGCCGCGGGCCCCGTGAACGTCGAGGATCCGTTCAGCTCGACCGACCTGAACCACCTCGGCATGCGCAACTGGCAGATGCCGATCATGCTGCGCCAGCCCGGGCCCGTCGGAGAACCGGCGCTGGACGTGATCCGGGCACGGCAGTCCGAGGACCTCCGGGCGGCCGAGCGGGTCGTGATCGAGGGCTTCGAGCTGGACGGGTTCGAGCCCCACCGTCCCGGCGAGCTGTTCCCGACGGCGTTGATCGAACAGTCCGGCGTGGACGTGTTCGTCGCCATGCTCGACGGCGTGGCTGCGGGAGCCTGCGTCAGCGTCGTGGCCGACGGCGTCGGCAGCCACTACTGGGTCGGTACGTCGTCGGCGTTCCGGTCGCGTGGCGTGGGCCGGGCCGTCATGCTCGGCGCCCTCGCCCACCTGGCGGACCTGCCGGCCACGCTCACCGCTTCGAAGCTGGGCAGACCGCTGTACGAGTCGCTGGGCTACGTCACCGCGGCACCCTCGACCTGGTGGGCCTCGCCCTCCGGGACGGTATAGCGCCGAAGCCCGCCGGCCTGCCGGTTCAGGGCCCCGGCCGTGTGGACGGACGGTCGGGTCCGGCAGGGCGATCTCCTCATCCGGACGCGCCGGCCGGCCCCCGGGCCGCGCGGGAAGTCGGCCCCGCCGGCCCCCGCGCTCCCGGGGTGGTGGCTCGGGTGGCTCGGGTGGGCTCCGGTGCCGAGTCGAGGCACGTGGCGAACGTGCGGCGGCGGAAGGCGGACACCGCGGGGTTCCATGGGGTTCCGTGGGGGTTCCGTGGGGGTTCCGTGGCGTTCCGTGGGGCGTCGCCGTCCGGAGCGGAAGACCGACCGGGGCGGGACCGCGAAGGGGCGGGTTGCGTGGTGGACAGCGGTTCGGCTTCCGCGCTCGTGGAGGAAGCCCGGGAACGGTTGCGGCGGTCGCGGCGCGACTCGCGGCCGTCGGCGTCCTGGGCCTCGCCGGCCTCCTGACGCTCGGTGCGCTCCGCACGCTCGCCCGGGCCGGAGTGAGGCTGCCCCGGCCCGGCACCGTCGGACTGATGCCACGTCAGTTGCACTGGGTATCAGGCGCATTGGCCGCGCCAGGACTCTGGCCGGTCCTGTTCGGCAGTCCTACGCTCCTGGCATGGCTCTGGATGACGTCCTGCGCACCGGCCCCGCCTCGACCGACATCGTCCTGCGCGAGGGCGGCGGCACCCGGCGCAGTGCGCTCCTGTACTGCCTGACGGCCGTCGGGAGTGCGCTGAAGGCGCCGCTGGTGCTCTTCGCGCCGACGTTCATGGTGGCGTTCGTCCTGTGGCTCCTCGGCGCGACCGGGGGCACCGTCGCCGCGGTGGTCGGGGTGATCGCGGGGGTCGAGTACCTGCTTGCCGTCCCGGTGATCGCCCGGATGGAAGTGACCACCGTCCACTGGATCGAGTTCGCCCCGCCCGAGGCGGCGGAGCGTTACCGGCTGGTCCGGGGCGGGCGCCCCGACGACTGGCGGCCGCTGACCGAACTGCCCGCCGTCCGGCTGGTGCACAGCATCATGGAGCCCTACGAGGGCGATCGCGCGCCGGTCGAGGAGGCGCTCGTCGGGCGGCTGGACTTCACCGGTGGGCAGGTGGTGTGGAAGCCGCCCGCCGGCACCGACGCGGAGCGCCTGCGGGAGGCCCTGACCGTGCTGCTCGGCCCCGCCGGCGTCGAGGTCGAACTGATCACCAAGCGCAGCGTGCGGCCCAAGCCCTCGCCGGCGTCCTACTCGCCGTGGATCTCCGGAGGCTCGGGCTCGGCGAACTCGGGCGGCTGCTGAACCGCTCCGCGCAACTCTGGTCGCGATCGCGATCTTGTCGGTGATCAGCGTGTGGGGTGCCCGGAATCCGTAGCGCTGGGCGGTGGCGAGGCGGGCCGGCCCGTACTCTGCCGCCCGGTTGTCCCGGAGATGGTTGACGTGGCGCGCCCCAGCAGCGACGCCAGGATGCCACCCGCCCCCCAGAAGGTTCGCGCGGCGGCGAACCGGCGGTCCTCGCCGCCGAGGTCGGCAGGCCCCTCGTAGGGCGAGGGCCCGCGCACCCGGACGGAGCGGACGGCCGTGAGGTCCAGCTCGCGGCTCGACGTGCGGAGCGTGGCTCCGGGCCCCCACCGCGCCCCACCCCCGCGGACGCCAAGCAAACCCCCGCCGGGGCGGTTAGTTGACGACAACAAACAAAAAAAACAGATCCCCTCACTACCCCCCTCCCGTCTTGGGTCTGGGGGTGCGGGTTTTCCCTCGTTACCCCTGTTTCCCCACACTCGGCGCCAACCGAGGCACCCTCGTGCGGGTCGGTGCCGGGATCGAGACGGACCACCGGGGTCATTTCCGGCAACTCCACTGCTGCGCAGAACCGTTCATTGGCCCGCCCCGGTGGGGCGGGGGTGCTGGGGAGCAGGAAGTCGGCGGGGCCGACTTCCTGCGCGCGCCACCGAGGCCGCCGAGCGGTGCGGATCGTCAGCACCACTCGTCACTGCTCGCGTCCGGTCACGGGGATCGAGGGCCGGGAGGGGAACCGGGCAGGGTACTCGGCAGGTCGGCCGTGACCAGCTCGGCAGCGCGCGCGGGGTCGCCGTCCGCGCGGGCGAGCAGCGCCTCGATGTCGTAGCCCGATGGCCCGAAGGCGGCGTCGACGCCGAGGGAACGGCCCCAGCCGAAGCGTTCCATGGAGACGGCGGCGCCCAGGTCGGGGCGGAGCCGGTCGAGCGTGCAGACCAGCTCCCAGGCGAAGGCGTCCAGGCGGGCCCGCCGAGCCGGGTTGCAGGCGTTCACGGCGTCGGTGACCCAGTCGTCGCCGGGCTCGTACTCCGGGAGGGCCGGCAGCGGTTCGAGGGCATCCGTGATCTGCGCCGCGCTGAACGTGAGGAGGTGTGCGCCCTCGGGGTTGTCGACCAGCTCGGCGAGGAACGGGACGGCGCGGGGGTCGTGCCGACAGGCCAGTCCGCGGATCGCCTCCGTACGGGTGTCGGCGTGCTCGTCGGCCGTCCGAGCCCAGAGCGCGGCCCGGATCGCGGCGCTGTCCACCTCGGCCTGGACGCCGAGGGTGAACGTCGCCCAGTTCCGGACCTCCGGGTCCGGGTCCTGACTCAGCCCGACGAGGGCGCGGATGTCCGGTCCGTCCGGCAGGCCGGTGAGGACCTCCGCGAACGAGCGGGCCACCTCCTCACGGACCTCGGCGTCAGGATGCCCGGCGAGGGCGACGAGAACGGGGACGGCGCGCGGGTCGGACGTCTTCTCGATCGCGCGCGCCAGGGACCGCAGCACGCCGGCCTCGGTCTCCCGCTGTGCGAGGGCGACCAGCGCGGTGGCCGTCCCGGCGCGGACCGCCTCGTGGTGATAGCTGGTGTCGCGCAACAGGTCGCAGCCCGCCCCGCGCTCGATCGGATCGGCCGAAGCGATCAGCTCCAGGCCGAGCGGAAGAGCGGCCGCCCCGTCGTCGGAGGCCGCCCGCCACAGCAGCGATACGTACTCGGCCCAGCCGTCGTGGTCGTCCGGGTCGTCCGAGGCGGCGATGGCGCGCGCCGCCACCAGTGCCCGCGTGACCAGCTCCGCCACGGTGTCCGTTTCCATGCGGGCATTCTGGTGCACGAAGCGCGGGTGCACGCGGGAATTGTCGGCCCGACGGCGTCTCCGGTCCACGCCCGCGTCGACAACCCGGGACGCGACCGGGACCGACCGAGAGCCCAACTTGCCGTGGAGCAAAGGGGATCGAGAACGGCGTCTTCGCTGCGCCCGGTGCTGCTGGGGCGTCCATGTCGTCGCTGACGAAGAACATCGGCAGGCCGAGCCACTCGTCCAGGGCGCAAGGTTGAAGCAGTGGGACGTCGAAGCTGGGGGTGCGCAGGAAGTCGGCGGGGCCGACT
>NZ_JBHVJT010000029.1:0-50050 GCF_042798815.1 Kitasatospora sp. NPDC057738
GAGAGGTACCAGGTGGCGTGGCCGGTCCTGGAAGCGGCGACCACCGAACCGGACATCCCGGTCCACCACGCCACATCGCCCGTCGAGACGCTGCGGGTGATCCAGGACTTCCTCACCACGGACACCCCGCGCATGGTGGTCGCCACGCGCAACGCCGTGCCGGTCCGGCCGGGCGAGGACGTCGACCCGCAGGCCGCCGCCGTCTGGGGCCTGGTCCGCTCGGCCGCCACCGAGCACCCCGGCCGGTTCGTGCTGGTCGACGGTCACGACGGCGACGAGGTCCGGCTGGCCGGGGACGAACCCCAGCTCGCGATCCGCGCCGGCGCCGTTCACGTCCCCCGCCTCGAACGGGCGCGGACCGAACCGCTGCCCTCGCCGCTCAGCCCCGGGGGCACTGTGCTCGTCACCGGCGGCACCGGCACCCTGGGCGGCACGATCGCCCGCCACCTCGCCGTACGGCACGGCGTGCGGCACCTGCTGCTGGTCGGCCGGCGCGGCCCGGACGCCCCCGGCGCGGCCGCGCTGACCGCCGACCTGGCCGCGCTGGGCGCGACCGCCGACATCGTGGCGTGCGACGTGTCCGACCGCGAGGCGGTGGCGCGGCTGCTCGCCGAACACCCGGTCACCTCGGTGATCCACGCCGCGGGCACGCTGGCCGACACCGTCGTGGAATCCCTCACCCCGCGGCAGTTCGCGCGCGTGTGGGAGCCGAAGGCCCTCGCGGCGCGGCACCTCCACGAACTGACCTCGGACCTGGAGGCGTTCGTGCTGTTCTCGTCGGCGGCCGGTGTGCTGGGCGGCGCGGGCCAGGCGAACTACGCGGCGGCGAACGCGTACCTCGACGGCCTCGCCGCACACCGGCACGCCCAGGGCAAGCCGGCCGTGTCGCTCGCCTGGGGCTACTGGGCGGAGGCCAGCGGCATGACCGGAGGTCTGACCGCCACCGACCGGCACCGCCTGGCCAGGGCCGGCGTACGGCCGCTGCCGACGCCGGACGCGCTGGCCCTGTTCGACACCGCGCTGACCGCGGGCACCCCCGCCCTCGCCCCCGTCAGGTTCGACCTGCCGGCGCTGCGCCGCGCCGGTGATCCGCCCGCCCTGCTGCGGGAGCTGGTACGGCCCCGGCGCAGGCAGGCCGCCGACCGCGTGTGGACGCAGGCCGACGTGCTGCGACTCGTCGTGGGCCAGGTCGCCCTCGTCCTGGGGCACTCGTCACCGGAGGCGGTCAAACCCGACCAGGCGTTCACCGACATCGGGTTCGACTCGCTCACCGCCGTGGAACTGCGCAACCAGCTCGACGCGGACACCGGCCTGCGCCTGCCCGCCACGCTCGTCTTCGACCACCCGACACCGGCCCGCCTCGCCGCCTTCGTGCACACGCGGCTGCGCGGCACCGAACCCGACCCCCTGCTCGCCGGCCTCGACCGGCTCAAGTCCACCCTGGACGCGGCAGCGGCCGACGCCGACTACGAGACCGTCGCGGCCCGCCTCGAAGCACTTCTCGCGGCCTGGACCGCCAGACGTACCGGCTCCGCGGCCGGTGTCGACGAGGCCAGCGACGACGAACTGTTCAGCCTTCTGGACGATGCGCACCGCAGGACCGAGGTCATCCGCTCGGGCGAGTCCCGCAACGGTGAGGAGTAGCGATGTCCGACGAAGAGAAGCTCCGTACGTACCTCAAGCGCGCCACGGCCGACCTGGGAGTGCTCAGTAGGCGCCTCGCCGACATGGAGGAGGCCGCGCGCGAGCCGATCGCGATCATCGGCATGGGCTGCCGCTACCCGGGCGGAGTGGAGTCCCCGGACGACCTGTGGCGGCTCGTCTCGGACGGTGCCGACGCGATCACCGAATTCCCGCCGGACCGTGGATGGGACGTCGTCCACGACCCCGACCCGGACCGGCCGGGCACGACCTACAGCCGATCGGGCGGCTTCCTCGCCGACGGCGCCGGCTTCGACGCCGGGTTCTTCGGTATCTCGCCGCGCGAGGCACTGGCGATGGACCCGCAGCAGCGGGTGCTGCTGGAGACCGCCTGGGAGACCTTCGAGTACGCGGGCATCGACCCGACCGCACTCGGCGGCAGCCGGACAGCGGTGTTCACCGGCCTGTGGTCGTCCGGCTACGGCAACCAGCCGCCGCCGGACCTCGAAGGTTTTCTCGCCACCGGAACAGCCACCAGCGCCACGTCCGGGCGGGTGTCGTACCTGCTGGGGCTGGAGGGTCCGGCGGTGTCGGTGGACACGGCGTGCTCGTCGTCGCTGGTGGCGATCCATCTGGCGGCGCAGGCGCTGCGGGCGGGGGAGTGCTCACTGGCGTTGGCCGGTGGTGTGACGGTGATGGCGACGCCGGCGGGGTTCGTCGAGTTCTCGCGGCAGCGGGGGCTTGCGGTCGACGGGCGGGTGAAGGCGTTCGCCGAGGCGGCCGATGGTACGGCGTGGGGTGAGGGCGCGGGCTTGGTGCTGCTGGAACGCCTGTCCGACGCCCGCCGTAACGGCCACCGGGTGCTGGCGGTCGTCCGGGGCTCGGCGGTGAACCAGGACGGCGCGTCGAACGGGCTCGCGGCGCCGAACGGTCCGTCCCAGGAACGCGTCATCCGGCAGGCGTTGGCGAACGCCGGACTGTCGACGGCGGACGTGGACGCGGCGGAGGCGCACGGTACGGGGACGACGCTCGGTGACCCCATCGAGGCGCAGGCACTCCTGGCGACCTACGGTCAGGGGCGGGACGAGCCGTTGTGGCTGGGGTCGGTGAAGTCGAACATCGGGCACACCCAGGCGGCGGCCGGTGTGGCGGGTGTGATCAAGATGGTGATGGCGATGCGGCACGGGCAACTGCCGCGGACCCTCCACGTGGACGCGCCGACCTCGCACGTCGACTGGTCGGCGGGCCAGGTCTCACTGCTCACCGAGGCCCGGCCGTGGCCGGAGACGGGGCGTCCCCGCCGTGCCGGCGTGTCGGCGTTCGGCATCAGCGGCACCAACGCGCATGTGGTGATCGAGGCGGCTGCCGAAGAGCCGGTCGGGGTTCCGACGGGGTCCGCGGGCGGGGTGGTGCCGTGGGTGCTGTCGGGGAAGTCGGATGTGGCGTTGCGGGAGCAGGCGCGCCGGCTGGGGGCGTTCCTGGCCGGGCATCCGGGAGTTGGCGCGGTTGCCGTGGGTCGGGCGTTGGCGGGGCGGTCGCGTTTCGATCACCGTGCGGTGCTGAGCGGTGCGGAGGCGTTGGAGGCCCTGGCGGAGGGCCGGTCGGCGCCGGGTCTGGTCACCGGGACCGCGCGCCCGGTGGGTGGGTCGGTGTTCGTGTTTCCGGGGCAGGGCGCGCAGTGGGTGGGGATGGGCGGGGAGTTGTACGCCGCGCACCCCGTCTTCCGGGCGGCCATGGACGAGTGCGCCCAGGCCCTGGCCCCGTACACCGACTGGTCCCTGGCCGATGTCCTGGACGGCGCCCCGCTCGACCGGGTGGACGTCGTGCAGCCCGCCCTGTTCGCGGTGATGGTGTCCCTGGCGGCACTGTGGCGTGCCCATGGTGTGGAACCGGATGCCGTCGTCGGGCATTCGCAGGGTGAGATCGCGGCGGCGTACGTGGCGGGGGCGCTGTCGTTGGAGGACGCCGCGAAGGTGGTCGCCCTGCGCAGCAGGGCCCTGGTCGCCCTGGCCGGCCAGGGCGGGATGGTTTCCATAGGGCTCGGGCAGGAGCGGGCCGCCGGGTTCGTGGCCCGCTGGGACGGCCGGCTGACGGTGGCGGTGGTCAACTCCGCGGACAGCGTGGTGGTATCGGGTGATCTGGACGCGCTGGACGAACTGCTGGCGGCCTGTGAGGCCGACGGCATCCGTGCCCGCCGCCTGCCCGTCGATTACGCCGCCCACTCCGTCCAGGTCGAGGCGATCCGCGAGCTGTTGCTGACCGACCTGGCCGGCATCACACCGCGCCCGGCGACGATCCCGTTCTACTCAACTGTCACCGCGGAACCGGTCGGCACCTCCGCCCTCGACGCCGACTACTGGTACCGCAACCTCCGCGAACCCGTGCTGTTCGACCGGACCACCCGGCTGCTGCTCGACCGCGGCCACACCGTCTTCGTCGAGGTCAGCCCGCACCCGGTCCTGGTCTCCGCCGTCGAGGAGACCGGTCACCACCACGGCTCCGACCTCCTCGTCACCGGCACGCTCCGGCGCGACCAGGACGACTTCCTCACCTCGCTCGGCCGCCTGCACGTCCATGGTGTCCCGGTCGACTGGCGGTTCCCGGACGACACCGAGCCCGTCAGCCTGCCGACGTACGCCTTCCAGCGCCGGCCGTACTGGCTGCGGCCCGTCCCGACGGCGTCGGGCGACCACCCCCTGCTCAGCACGTTCGTGGAACTGCCCGACGGCGCGGTGCTCAGCGGACGGATCTCGCTCGCCACCCACCCGTGGCTGGCCGACCACGCCGTGCGGGGCTCCGTCCTCCTGCCCGGCACCGCGTTCGCGGAAATGGCGGCCTACGCGGCCGGCCGGCTCGGCCACGCGGTCGAGGAGCTGGTGCTCGAAACGCCGCTCGTCCTCGACGACACCCCGGTGCACCTCCAGGTCGTCGTGGGCCCCGAGGAGGACGGCCGCAACCCGCTCACGGTGTACTCGCGTGACGGCGACGAGTGGGTGCGGCACGCCACCGGGACGCTGGGCGAGGAGCCGGTGCTGAGCGCCTGGGACTGGCCGCCGGCCGGTGAGCCCCTCGACGTCGACGGGCTCTACGACTCGCTGTCCGTGCTCGGCTACGAGTACGGGCCGGCGTTCCAGGGCGTCACGGCGGCCTGGCGGGTCGGCGACACCGTCCACGCCGAGGTGGAGCTTCCCGCCGAGGAACCGTTCGCCCTGCACCCCGCGCTGCTCGACGCCGCACTGCATCCCATGGCGTTCCTCACCGACCGCACCGGTTTGCCGTTCGCGTTCACCGGAGTGGCGATACGGCCCGCGGGCAGCCGGACGCTGCGCGTACGCCTGTCCGCCACCGGGCCGGACACGTACACCGTGGCCGTGGCCGATCCGGACGGCACCCCGGTCGCGGTCATCAGGTCGCTGACCGTCCGGGACGCCACCGCCGTCCCGGACAGCCTGTACGCACTCGACTGGGTCCCCTTCGAACCGGCGTCGACGGGCGGCGACCCCGCGGACCTGGTCGTCCACGAGGTGCCCGGGCCGGAGCCCGAGGCGGACACCGTCGAGGCGGCGTACGAGAGCGCGCGGAGCGTACTCGCCGTGATCCGGGACCACTTGGCGGGCGAGCGGACGCGGTTGGCCGTCGTCACCCGCAACGCCGTCGCCGCCGCGCCCGGTGACGTGGTCGGCCTCCACCACTCGATGGTCTGGGGCCTGCTCCGCGGCGCGCGGGCCGAGCACCCCGGCCGGTTCGTCCTGGTCGACGCCGACCCGACCTGGGACCCGGCGCTGATCGCCGGCACGGACGAGCCGGAACTGGCGGTACGCCAAGGGGCGCTGCACGTCCCCCGCCTGGTCCGCGTCGGCGCGAGCCTCACCCCGCCGGACGGGACCTGGCGGCTGGAGGACACGGGCACCGGCAGCATCGACGACCTGGCGCTGGTGCCCCGCCCCGAGCTCATGGAGCCGCTGGGGCCCGGGCGGGTCCGGATCGCCGTGCGGGCGGCCGGACTCAACTTCCGGGACGTGCTGATCGCCCTCGGTGTCTACCCCGGCGAGGCCCTGATGGGCGGCGAAGGCGCGGGCGTCGTCCTCGAAACCGGCCCGGACACCCGGTTCCGGCCCGGCGACCGCGTCATGGGCCTGGTCCCCGGCGCCTTCGGCCCGGTCGCCGTCGCCGACCAGCGGCTGCTGGTCCGGATGCCCGACGACTGGTCGTTCGCCAGGGCCGCGTCGGTGCCCGTGGTGTTCCTGACCGCCTGGTACGGCCTGCGCGACCTGGGCGGGCTGAAGGCCGGTGACCGGGTGCTGATCCACGCCGGCACCGGCGGCGTCGGCATGGCGGCGATCCAACTGGCCCGGCGGCTCGGGGCGGAGGTGTTCGCCACCGCCGGCCCGGCCAAATGGCACGCCCTGCGCGCCCTGGGACTGGACGAGGACCACATCGCCTCGTCGCGCACCCTGGAGTTCGAGCAGAAGTTCCCGCCCATGGACGTGGTTCTGGACTCGCTGTCCGGCGAGTTCGTCGATGCCTCCCTGCGGCTGCTCGGGCCCGGCGGGCGGTTCGTGGAGATGGGCAAGACCGACATCCGCGACGCGGCCGACCATCCCGGCATCGTCTACCGGGCGTTCGACATCGCCGACGCGGGGCCGGAACGGCTCGGCGAGATCCTGGACGCCGTCGTACGGGTCTTCACGGACGGCGGGTTCGCACCCCTGCCGTTGGACGTGCGCGGGGTCCGGGACGCGGTCGACGTGTTCCGGTTCATGAGTCGGGCCGCTCATGTGGGGAAGATCGTTCTCTCGGTTCCCCAGCCGGTCGATCCCGAGGGCACGGTGTTGATCACGGGTGGTACGGGGACGCTGGGTGGTCATGTGGCCCGGCATCTGGTGGTCGAGCGGGGTGTGCGGCATCTGGTGCTGGTCAGCCGCAGCGGTGGCGGAGTGGCACTGCGTGAGGAGTTGGAGGGGCTGGGCGCGGAGGTGACCGTGGCCGCCTGTGACGTGGCGGACCGGGACGCGCTGGCGGCCCTGCTGGACTCGATCCCGGCCGAGCGTCCGCTGACGGCCGTCGTCCACGCGGCCGGTGTGCTCGACGACGGCGTCGTCGAATCCCTCACGCCCGAGCGTCTCGCCGCCGTCTGGGAGCCCAAGGCCCGGGCGGCGTGGAACCTGCACGAACTCACTCGGGGACTGGACCTCACCGCCTTCGTCCTCTTCTCCTCGGCCGCCGGCACGCTCGGCAGCCCCGGCCAGGCCAACTACGCCGCGGCCAACACCTTCCTCGATGCCCTCGCCGTGCACCGGCGCGCCCTCGGACTTCCGGCGACCTCGCTGGCCTGGGGCTTCTGGGCGGAGGCCAGCGGCATGACCGGGAACCTGACCGGTGCCGACCAGGACCGGCTGACGCGAGCCGGGGTCGTGCCGCTGGCCACCGACCACGCCCTGTCGCTGTTCGACGCGGCCCTGGCCACGGACCGGGCCGCGCTGGTGCCGGCACGCCTCGACCTGTCCGTGCTGGCGGGCGCCCCGGCGGCCCCGGCGGCCCTCAAGGGCCTCATATCCCGCAAGGCGGCCCGGCGCCCGGCGCGGCACGGCGCGATCGCCGACCGCCTGCGGTCACTGCCGGAGGCCGAACGGCTGCGAGCCGCACTCGACCTGGTCACCGCCGACACCGCCGCCGTGCTCGGTCACCGCGAACCGGCGGCCGCATGGGACCGGCAGCCGTTCAAGGACCTCGGCTTCGATTCGCTGACCTCCGTCGAACTGCGCAACCGGCTCAACAACGCCACCGGCCTGCGCCTGCCCGCCACCGTCACCTTCGACCACCCCACCCCGCGGCAGCTCGCCGAACACCTGCTGAGCAGGATCCTCGACGGGGGTGTGGCGTCGGCGGCACCGGTGGTGCCCGCGGTGTCGGTGTCGGACGATCCGGTGGTGATCGTGGGCATGGGGTGCCGGTTGCCGGGTGGGGTGGGGTCGCCGGAGGAGCTGTGGCGCCTGGTGTCGGGTGGGGTGGATGCGATCGGGGCGTTCCCGTCGGATCGTGGGTGGGACGTCGAGGGGTTGTTCCATCCGGACGCGGATCATCCCGGGACGTCGTACACGCGGTCGGGTGGGTTCCTGGCGGACGCGGCGGGGTTCGACGCGGATTTCTTCGGGATCTCGCCGCGTGAGGCGTTGGCGATGGATCCGCAGCAGCGGGTGCTGCTGGAGACCGCGTGGGAGACGTTCGAGGACGCGGGGATCGATCCGACGTCGTTGCGGGGCAGCCGGACGGGCGTGTTCACCGGCATCTGGTCCTCCGGCTACGGCGACCAGGCGCCCGCCGACTCCGAGGGCTACCTCGGCACGGGCGCCGCGACCAGCGTGACCTCCGGCCGGATCGCCTACCTGCTCGGGCTGGAGGGCGCGGCGGTCTCGCTGGACACGGCTTGCTCGTCCTCGCTGGTGGCGATCCACCTGGCAGCCCAGGCGCTCCGCTCGGGGGAGTGCTCACTGGCCCTGGCCGGCGGGGTGACCGTGATGGCGACCCCGCTGGGGTTCACGGAGTTCTCCCGCCAGCGCGGCCTGGCTCCCGACGGCCGGGTGAAGGCGTTCGCCGAGGCGGCCGACGGGACGGCCTGGGCGGAGGGCGCGGGCCTGCTGCTGCTGGAACGCCTGTCCGACGCCCGCCGCAACGGGCACCGGGTGCTGGCGGTGGTGCGGGGTTCGGCGGTCAACCAGGACGGCACCTCCAACGGCCTCGGGGCACCGAACGGTCCGTCGCAGGAGCGGGTGATCCGTCAGGCCCTGGCGAACGCGGGGCTGTCGACGGCGGACGTGGACGCGGTGGAGGCGCACGGCACCGGCACCACGCTCGGTGACCCCATCGAGGCGCAGGCGCTGCTGGCGACCTACGGTCAGGACCGGGACGAGCCGCTGTGGCTGGGCTCGGTGAAGTCCAACATCGGCCACACCCAGGCCGCCGCCGGTGTGGCGGGCGTGATCAAGATGGTCATGGCGATGCGGCACGGGCAACTGCCGCCGACGCTGCACGTCGACGCGCCGACCTCGCACGTCGACTGGGAGTCCGGAAACATCCGGCTGCTCACCGAGGCCCGGCCCTGGCCCGACCACGGCCACCCGCGCCGCGCGGGCATCTCGGCGTTCGGCATCAGCGGCACCAACGCGCACGTCGTCATCGAGGCGGCTGCCGAGGAGCCGGCCGGGGGTCCGGCGGAGTCCACGGGCGGGGTCGTGCCCTGGGTGCTGTCGGGGAAGTCGGAAGCGGCGCTGCGGGAGCAGGCGCGTCGGCTGGGTGCGTTCATCGCCGCGCATCCCGAGGTGAGTGCGGCGGCGGTCGGGGGCGCTCTGGCCGCCCGCGCCGTGTTCGAGCACCGCGCGGTGCTGAGCGGTGCGGAAGCACGGAAGGCCCTGGCCGAGGGGGGTACGGCGCCGGGTCTGGTCACCGGGATCGCCCGTCCGCTGGGTCGTTCGGTGTTCGTGTTCCCGGGTCAGGGGGCGCAGTGGATCGGTATGGGTGGGGAGTTGTACCGCTCGGAGCCGGTGTTCCGGGAGGCGATCGATGCGTGTGACGCGGCGTTGGCGCCGTACACGGACTGGTCGTTGGTGGAGGTGCTGACCGGCGGTGGGTCGCTGGAGCGGGTGGACGTCGTGCAGCCCGCGCTGTTCGCGGTGATGGTGGCCCTGGCCGCGCTGTGGCGTGCGCACGGGGTCGAGCCCGATGCCGTCGTCGGGCACTCGCAGGGGGAGATCGCCGCCGCGTACGTGGTGGGGGCGTTGTCCCTGGAGGACGCCGCCAAGGTGGTGGCATTACGGAGCAAGGCCCTGGTCGCCCTGGCCGGCCAGGGCGGGATGGTGTCGGTCGGCCTCGGGCATGAGCGGGCCGCCGGGTTCGTGGCCCGCTGGGACGGCCGGCTGACGGTGGCGGTGGTCAATGCTCCCGGTTCGGTCGTCGTGTCGGGCGACCTGGACGCGCTGGACGAACTGCTGGCGGCCTGCGAGGCCGACGGCATCCGCGCCCGCCGCCTGCCCGTCGACTACGCCGCCCACTCCGTCCAGGTCGAGGCGATCCGCGAGCAGCTGCTCACCGAACTGGCCGGCATCACACCGCACTCGGTGACGATCCCGTTCTGCTCGACGGTGACCGGCGAGGAGATCGACACCTCCGCCCTCGACGCCGACTACTGGTATCGCAACCTCCGCGAACCCGTGCTGTTCGACCGGACCACCCGGCTGCTGCTCGCCTCGGGCAGCGACCCCGTCTTCGTCGAGATCAGCCCGCACCCGGTGCTCACGCCCGCGCTGGAGGAGCACGAGGCGGGTGTGGTGACCGGGACACTGCGCCGCGACCACGGCACCCCGGCCGAGTTCCTGGCCGCCGTGGCGCGGCTGTTCGTCGCGGGTGTGCCGGTGCGGTGGCCGATCCCTGAAGGGGAGCCGGTGGCGCTGCCCACCTACCCCTTCCAGCGGACGCGGTTCTGGCTCGCCGGAGGCGCGGGAGACGTGTCCGCGGCCGGGCTCGACCCGGTGGACCACCCGCTGCTCGGCGCCGCTGTCGAGGTGGGCGAGCAGCGGGTCCTGACGGGTCGGCTCTCCCTGGCCACCCACCCCTGGCTCGCGGACCACTCCGTACTGGGGACGGTGCTGCTGCCCGCGACGGCGTTCGTGGAACTGGTGGTGCACGCGGCCGGGGCGGCAGTGGAGGAACTGGTCCTGGAGGCGCCGCTGATCTTGCCCGCGGACGGCGCGGTGGACGTGCAGGTCGTCGTGGGCGAGCCGTACGGGACCGGCCGCCGCACGGTCGACGTCCGGTCCCGTACGGACGGTTGGGTGCGGCACGCCACCGGTACGGTGAGCGCGGAACCCGTGGCCGGGCAGGAGCTGACGCAGTGGCCGCCGGCCGGCGCGGAACCGGTCACCGGGCTCTACGACACGCTCGCCGCGGCGGGCTACGAGTACGGGCCGGCCTTCCAGGCCGTGCAGGCGGTGTGGCGCCGCGGCAAGGAGGTGTTCGCCGAGGTCACCGTGCCGGACGCGGCCCGGTTCTCCGTCCATCCGGCCCTGCTGGACGCCGCCCTGCAACCGCTGGCACTGCTGTCCGGCACGGAAGGCGAGGTGCGGCTGCCGTTCTCGCTGGGCGGGATCGCGGTCCACCGCACCGGCGTGACCTCCGCGCGCGTGCGGCTGACGGTGGTGCGCCCCGGCACGTACGCCGTCCACCTGGCGGACCGGTCCGGCGAGCCCGTGGCGACCATCGAGGCGCTGACCACCCGTCCGATGGCCGAGCGCGGCCCGCTGTACGCCCTCGACTGGATTCCGCTGGCCCCCGGCGAAGGCACGCTCGGCGACGCCGTCGTCTCGCCCGGCTCGGTCGCCGAGGCGCTGACGGCCGTCCAGGACTTCCTGGCCGGGCCCGGCGAACGGCTCGTGGTGCGCACGCGGGGCGCGGTCGCCGTCGTTCCCGGTGACGGGGTGAGCGACCCGGAAGCCTCGGCCGTATGGGGCCTGGTCCGGTCCGCGCAGTCCGAGCACCCCGGCCGATTCGTGCTCGTGGACGCCGACGAGCTGCCCGACGGCCTGTCGGTCGGCGACGAGGACCAGGTGGCGGTGCGCCGGGGGGCCGTCTACGTGCCCCGGCTCGTGCGCTCCGCACCGGAGGCGTTCGACGGACGGCTGACGCAGGCGGGCACGGGCAGTCTGGACGACCTCGCCTTCCTGCCGTACGAGCAGGCCCCGCCCGGGCCCCGGGAGGTGCGCGTCGCCGTGCGGGCGGCCGGCCTGAACCTCCGGGACGTGCTGATCGCCCTCGGCGTCTACCCGGACCCGGCGCTGCTCGGCAGCGAGGGCGCGGGCGTCGTCACCGAGGTCGGCGCCGAGGTCACCGGGCTGCGGCCGGGTGACCGGGTCGCCGGGCTGCTGCCCGGCGCGTTCGGCCGGGTGGCCGTCGCCGACCACAGGGTGCTGGTGCGCATCCCCGACGAGTGGACGTTCACCCAGGCCGCCACTGTGCCGATCGCGTTCATGACCGCGTGGTACGGCCTGCGCGACCTGGGCGGGCTGAAGGCCGGTGACCGGGTGCTGATCCACGCCGGGGCCGGCGGCGTCGGCATGGCGGCGGTCCAGCTCGCGCGGCTCTGGGGCGCGGACGTCCACGCGACCGCCGGCCCGGGCAAGTGGGACGCGCTGCGCGCCCTGGGGCTGGACGAGGACCACATCGCCTCGTCCCGGACCCTGGAGTTCGCCGACCGGTTCGGACCCTTCGACGTGGTGCTGAATTCGCTGTCCGGTGAGTTCCTGGACGCCTCCCTGCGGCTGCTCGCGCCCGGCGGGCGGTTCGTGGAGATGGGCAAGGCCGACATCCGGCCCGGCGTGCTGGCCTTCGACCTGGCCGACGCGGGACCGGAACGGCTGGGGGAGATCCTGGCCGAGGCCGTCCGGCTGCTCGGCGCGGGCGAGTTGCGTCTGCCACCACTCACCACCTGGGACGTCCGCCGCGCGCGGGACGCCTTCCGGTTCATGAGCCGGGCCGCTCACATCGGGAAGATCGTCCTCACTGTTCCCGCGGATTTCGATGCGGCGGGTACGGTGCTGATCACCGGTGGCACGGGGACGCTGGGGGGCCGTGTGGCCCGGCATCTGGTGGCCGAGCGTGGTGTGCGGCACGTGGTGCTGGTCAGCCGCAGTGGTGGCGGGGCGGTGTTGCGCGAGGAGCTGGCCGGGCTGGGCGCGGAGGTGACCGTGGCGGCCTGCGACGTGGCCGACCGGGACGCGCTGGCGGCCGTACTGGACTCGATCCCGGCCGCGCACCCGCTGACCGCGGTCGTCCACGCCTCCGGTGTGCTGGACGACGCCGTGGTCGAGTCCCTGACCCCCGAACGCCTCGCCGCGGTCTGGGAGCCCAAGGCCCGGGCGGCCTGGAACCTGCACGAACTCACCCGGGGACGGGACCTGACGGCGTTCGTCCTCTTCTCCTCGGCGGCCGGGACGCTCGGCAGCCCCGGGCAGGCCAACTACGCCGCTGCGAACGCCTACCTCGACGGCCTGGCCGCGTACCGGCGCGCCCAGGGCCTGCCGGCGGTGTCGCTGGCCTGGGGCCACTGGGCGGAGGCCAGCGGGCTGACCGGGCGGATGTCCGAGGCCGACGGTGAACGCCTCGCCCGCGCGGGGCTGCTGCCGATGGCGACCGACTACGGACTCGGGCTGTTCGACGGAGGCCTGGACACCGCGGAACCGGCGGTGGTCGCGGCCCGACTCAAGGTGTCCGCTCTGGGCGACCGGCCGGTGCTGCGCGCGCTGGCGCGCGCCCGCAGACCGGTTCGGACCACCGGACTGGCGGGCCAGCTGGGATCGCTCCCCGAGGCCCGGCAACGCGAGATCCTGCTCGACCTGGTCAGGACCCACGCCTCGGCCGTGCTGGGCCGCAGCGACAGCGCGGCCGTCAGCGCCGACCGGGCCTTCAAGGACCTCGGCTTCGACTCGCTGACCGGCGTGGAACTGCGCAACCGGCTGTCCACGGCGGTCGGGACCAGGCTGTCGGCGACGATGGTCTTCGACCACCCGACCCCGGCCCGGCTGGCCGAATACCTGCGGGAGGTGGTCCTCGGCCAGGAGCGCGGGACGGTCGCGCCCGTGCCGGTAGGCATCCCCGTATCGGGTGATCCGGTGGTCGTGGTCGGGCTGGGGGCCCGGTACCCGGGTGGGGTCGGGTCGGCCCAGGACTTGTGGGGCCTGGTGTCGGGTGGCGTGGACGCGGTGGGTGAGTTCCCGTCGGACCGTGGCTGGGACGTGGGTCGTCTCTACGATCCGGCCGGTGCTCCGGGGACGTCCTGCACCAGGTCGGGTGGCTTCCTCGGGGACGCGGGTGGCTTCGATGCCGCGTTCTTCGGGATCTCGCCGCGTGAGGCGTTGGCGATGGATCCGCAGCAGCGGGTGCTGCTGGAGACGGTGTGGGAGACGTTCGAGGACGCGGGGATCGATCCGACGTCGCTGCGGGGCAGTCAGACAGGCGTGTTCACCGGCATCTGGGCCTCCGGCTACGCGGGCGGAGTGGACCAGATCTCGCGGGACACGGACGGCTACGTGGCCACCGGCACGGCGACGAGTGTGACCTCGGGACGGGTGTCGTACCTGCTGGGGCTGGAGGGTCCCGCGGTGTCGGTGGACACGGCCTGCTCGTCCTCGTTGGTGGCGATCCATCTGGCGGCGCAGGCGCTCCGCTCGGGCGAGTGCTCGCTGGCCCTGGCCGGCGGTGTCACGATCATGGCGACCCCCGCCGCCTTCATCGACTTCTCGCGGCAGCGGGGGCTCGCGGCCGACGGCCGGGTGAAGGCGTTCGCCGAGGCCGCTGATGGTACGGCGTGGGGTGAGGGTGCCGGCTTGGTGCTGCTGGAACGTCTGTCCGACGCCCGTCGTAACGGTCACCGGGTGCTGGCGGTCGTCGCGGGAAGCGCGGTGAATCAGGACGGGGCGTCGAACGGGTTGACCGCGCCGAACGGTCCGTCGCAGGAACGCGTCATCCGCCAGGCGTTGGCGAATGCCGGGCTGGAGCCGTCCGAGGTGGACGCGGTGGAGGCCCACGGCACCGGCACCACCCTCGGTGATCCCATCGAGGCCCAGGCGCTGCTGGCGACCTACGGCCGGGACCGGGACGAGCCGTTGTGGCTGGGGTCGGTGAAGTCCAACATCGGGCACACCCAGGCCGCCGCCGGTGTGGCGGGTGTGATCAAGATGATCATGGCGATGCGGCACGGTGAGCTGCCGCCGACGCTGCACGTCGACGAGCCGAGTTCCCATGTCGACTGGTCGGCGGGTCAGGTCTCCCTGCTGACCGAGGCCCGGCCGTGGCCGGAGGCGGGCCGTCCCCGCCGTGCCGGCGTGTCGGCGTTCGGGATCAGCGGGACGAACGCGCACGTGATCCTGGAGGCCCCGGCCCCGGAGCCGGCTGCCCACGATCCCGCTTCCGCGCCCGCCCCTGCGGCCGTCGGGCCGGTGCCGTGGCTGCTGTCGGCCAAGTCCGAGCAGTCGCTCCGGGCCCAGGCCCGCAGGCTGCAGACGTACGCGGCCAAGGCCCCCGACGAGGACGGGATCGCCGCCGCGCTCGCCGTGCGGACCCGGTTCGCCCACCGGGCCGTGGTGACCGGACCGGAGGCACTGGCGGCCCTGCTGCGCGGGGAGGTGCATTCCGGTCTGGTGACCGGTGAGGCCCGCGACTCCGGCCGGTCGGCGTTCGTTTTCTCCGGTCAGGGTGGTCAGTGGGCGGGGATGGGGCGGGAGTTGTACCGGGAGTTCCCGGTGTTCGCGGGGGCCTTGGACGAGGTCTGCGACCTGCTGGGGCTGTCGGTGGAGGTGCTGTTCGAGGACGCGGAAGGGGTGCTGGGGGAGACGCGGTTCACCCAGTGTGCGGTGTTCGCGTTGGAGGTGGCGCTGTTCCGGCTGGTGGAGTGGCTGGGTGTGCGGCCGGACTTCGTGGTCGGGCATTCCGTCGGTGAGGTGGCGGCGGCCCATGCGGCGGGTGTGCTGGGCCTGGAGGACGCGTGCGCCCTGGTGGGTGCGCGGGGCCGGTTGATGCAGGGGTTGCCCGGTGGTGGGGTGATGGTGTCGCTCCAGGCGTCGCCGGAGGAGGTGGCGGGGTCGCTGGTGCCGGGGGCCGAGGTGGCGGCGG
Source organism: Kitasatospora sp. NPDC057738 (assembly GCF_042798815.1). Lineage (NCBI taxonomy): Bacteria > Bacillati > Actinomycetota > Actinomycetes > Kitasatosporales > Streptomycetaceae > Kitasatospora > Kitasatospora sp. NPDC057738. The sequence goes on from NZ_JBHVJT010000029.1 coordinate 15,301, forward strand.
TCAACGCGCCGGACGCGGTCGTGGTGTCCGGGGACGAGGCGGCTGTGATGGCGGTTGCCGAGGTGTGGCGGGGGCGTGGGCGTCGGGTGAAGCGGCTGGAGGTGAGTCACGCGTTCCATTCGGCGCGGATGGATCCGGTGCTGGAGGAACTCGGTGAGGTGGTCGCGGGCCTGTCGTTCGGTGAGCCGGTGATTCCGTTGGTTTCCACGGTGACCGGGCGTCCGGCCGAGATGGGTGTTCCGGGGTACTGGGTGCGTCAGGTGCGGGAGCCGGTGCGGTTCGCCGACGCGATGGAGTGGCTGACGGGCCAGGGTGTGACGGGGTTCGTGGAGGTGGGTCCGCATCCGCTGCTGGTGGGCACCGGGTTGATGCGCCGTGGTGGTGATTCTCCGGAGCGGTTGTTCGCGGGGCTGGGGCGGTTGTGGGCGGACGGCGCGGTGCGCTGGACGCCACCGGTGACCACGACCACGACCACGACGGCGGGGACGTCGGACGTGCGCGTGCCTTCGTACGCTTTCCAGCACCAGCACTACTGGCTCCGGCCCACCACCCCGTCGGAGGGCCTCGACACGCCCGACCACCCGCTGCTGCGGTCCCTGGTGAAGCTCCCCGACGGGCAGGGCGTGGTGCTGACCGGGAAACTCTCCGCGTCCGTCCACCCGTGGCTGGCCGAGCACACCGTGCTCGGTTCGACGCTGCTGCCCGCGATGGCGTTCGTGGACATGGCCGTCCACGCCGGTGAGCACACGGCCAGCCCCGTACTGTCCGAGCTGGTCCTGGAGGCGCCGCTCGTGCTGTCCGAGCGCGACGGGGTGCACGTGCAGGTCACCGTCGGCGCGCCCGACGACACCGGACGCCGGCCCGTCACCGTCCACTCCCGCACCTCCGCCGAGCCCGACGAGTGGACCCGCCACGCGACCGGCGTGCTCGGTCCGCCGGCGGACCGGGCGGACCGGGCGGCACAGGCCGACCGGACGGCCGCGCCCGGGGCGGACGAGGGCGAGGCCGCGCCGATCGACATCGGCTCGCTCTACGACCGGCTCGCCGACGCCGGCTACGACTACGGGCCGACCTTCCAGGGGCTCACCGGCATCCGGCGGCACGGCGAGGACCTGCACGCCGAGGCGAGCTTCCCGGCGGACCCCGCTCAGCTCACCGGTTACCGCGTCCACCCCGCGCTCCTGGACGCCGCCATCCAGCCGCTGACCCTGCTCGCCGGCCTCGCGGCCGAGGACGGCGGAGCCGGCGGCAGCCCGGCGCGGCTGCCCTTCTCGTTCTCCGGTGTGTCTGTCACCGGGTCGGCCGCGACGGTCCGCGTGGTGCTGCACCCGACCGGGCCGGACACCTGCGCGGTGCGGATCACCGACACCGCCGGGACGCCGGTCGTGAGCATCGACGAGATCGTCCTGCGGCCCGTCGAAGCGGCGGGTCACGGGGCCGGGCGCCGGCCGAACACGCTGTTCGCCGTGGACTGGACCCCGATGGCGGCACCGGACGGCCCGGACACCGAGGCGGTCCTCCACGAGGTCGTCGGCGAGGGCGAACCGGTCGCGGCCGCCCACGCGGTGACCCGGGAACTGCTCGGCAGGGTCCGGGAGTTCCTGGCCACCGACACGCCGGCCCGGCTCGTGGTCCTCACCGGCGACGACCTCGCCTCGGCCGCCGCCCGCGGCTTCCTGCGCAGCGCGCACAGCGAGAACCCCGGGCGGATCCTGACCGTCCGGCACGACGGCACGGCCGCCTCACGACGGGCGCTCCCCGCCGCGGTGCGCGCCGCCGTGAGCGACGGCGAGCCCGAGATCCGGTTGCGCGACGGAACCGCCCTCGTGCCGAGGCTGGTGAGGGCCGCCCCGACCGGGCCGGTCGAGCCCCTGGACGGCACGCCCCTGGACGGCACCGTGCTGATCACCGGCGGCACCGGCACCCTCGGCGTCCTGGTCGCCCGGCACCTGGTCGCGCGGCACGGCGCCCCGCACGTGGTGCTCGCCGGCCGCCGCGGCGTCGAGCCGCCCGGGCTCCGACAGGAGCTGGGCGCCGCCCTCACCGTGGTCGCCTGCGACGCCGGTGACCGCGGGGCACTGAGGGACCTCGTCGCCTCGATCCCCGACCTGCGGGCCGTCGTGCACGCCGCCGGGGTCGTCGACGACGCCGTGGTGGGATCGATGACACCGGAGCAGATCGACACGGTGCTGCGCTCGAAGGCCGATGCCGGGTGGCACCTGCACGAGGCCACCGAGCACCTGGACCTGCGGGCGTTCGTGCTGTTCTCCTCGGCGTCCGGCGTGTTCGGCGCCCCCGGGCAGGCCAACTACGCCGCCGCGAACGCGTTCCTCGACGCGCTCGCCGAGCACCGGCACGCGCGCGGTCTGCCGGTCACCTCCCTGGCCTGGGGCCAGTGGGCCGAGTCCAGCGGCATCACCGGGACCCTGACCGGGGCCGGCCACCGCCGGCTGGCGAGGACCGGGATGCTGCCGCTGGCCACCGAGCAGGCCCTCGACCTGTTCGACACCGCCCTGGCCGGCGAACGCCCGGTGCTGGTGCCGGTCCGCCTCGACCTCGCGGCGATCGACACCCCGCCCGCGCTGTTGCGCGGACTCGCCCGGCCGCGGCGCGCGCCGGCCCCGGCGGCCGGCCCCGGCGACCTGCGGGCCGGGCTCGAAGCCCTGCCCGAGCCCGAGCAGCGCGCCCTGCTGCTCGACCTGGTCGTCACGCACAGCGCGAGCATCCTCGGGACGGCCCCCGGCGGGATCGACGACCCGCGCCAGCTGTTCCGCGACCACGGCGTCGACTCGCTGACCGCCATCGAGCTGCGCAACCGGCTCAACGCGGCCACCGGGCTCCGGCTCCCGGCGACCCTCGTCTTCGACTTCCCGACGCCCGAACAGCTCGTCAACCACCTCTACGGGCAGCTGTGCTCGCCGGAGAACCGGGTCGCCGGGCCGATGGAGCGCCTGCTGCGCAAGGCCGTCGACGTCGGCCGCGCGCAGGACGGCCTCGACCTGCTGGCCACGGCGTCCCGGCTGAGCCCGGCCACCGACGCGCCCAAGGCCGAGGCGGTCGGCCTCGCGACCGGCTTCCTCCAGCCGTCGCTGGTCTGCCTGCCGTCCGCGCTGGCGTCCGGCGGCATCGAGGAGTACGGGCGGTTCGCCGCGGCGCTGGAGGCCGCCCGCGACGTCACGGCGGTCACCCTGCCGGGCTTCGCCGGCGACCCGCTGCCCGCGGACGCCGACGTCCTGGTCCAGGCACTCGCCGAGGCCGCGTCGACCGTCGCCGCGCCGGTGCTGGTCGGCCGTTCGGTGGGCGCGTGGCTGGCGCTGGCGACCGCCGGGGAACTGGAACGGCGGGGGGCCCGGCCCAGCGCCGTGGTGCTCATCGACGGCTACCCCGACGACCTGCCGGGTGTGCTCACCGGCATGCTCGACGCCGGCCACCAGGTCCAGCCGGTCGACGACGACCGGCTGGTGGCCATGGGCCGCTACCTCGATCTGGCCGGCGCCCCGGAGCCCGTCACCGCGCCGGTGCTGCTGGTGGGCACCGGGAAGCGCTCGTGGCCCCGGCTGTCCACCACCGTTCAGGAAGTACTCACCGTCCCGGGCGACCACTTCACCGTACTGGAGGAGCACTCCGCGGCCACGGCGCTGGCCATCAGCACCTGGCTCCTCGACTTCAGCGGATACGGAGCCGGGTTGTCCGCACTCAGGGGAAAGGACCACGCATGATCTGGGACAACGTCTACATCGGCGGAACGGGGCGGTATCTGCCGCCCCGCACGCCCGCGACACAGGCCGTGCCGGACACCGAGACCATGCGGCGGCTGCTCGCGCTGTCGGACTTCGTGTCGTTCACCCGCTCCGACGACGTCACCGAGCACGCGATGGCCGTGCACGCGGCGATCGGAGCCCTGCGCGAGTCCGGCCTCAGCGGCGCCGACATCTCCATGGCCGCCTACGCCCAGATGGACCACCAGGACCACATGGCGTCCTCCTGCCACCTGCAGCGCGTCCTCGGCCTCGGCCACGCCCTCGTCTACGAGGTCGAGGCGACCAGCAACGGCGGCTCGGCCGCGCTGCAGTCCGCCGCCGCGCACCTGGTGGCCGACCCGGCCGCGACCGCGACCCTGGTCACGGCCACCGCCCGGTTCCTGCCGCCGCGGTGGGAACGCTGGCAGCCCACCATCGGGATCTTCCTGGCCGACGGTGCGGTCGCGGCCGTGCTCAACCGAGAGGGCGGCCGGGCGCGGCTGGTCGCGACCGCCAACAGCTCCGCGACCCAGATGGAGGTCCTCGCCACCCCGACGATCCCGGACCCCGAGGGCCACCGCAACCGTACGCCGATCGAGGTCACCGGCCTGGCCCCGTATCTGACGCTGATGAGCGGGGCACTGGTCACCGCGGTCGAGCAGGCCGCCGAGGAGGCCGGCGTCCGCGTCTCCGACATCACCAGGTTCGTCGTCACCGGTCTGGGCCTGGCCCAACTGGAGGTCGTCGTGCTGGAGCCGCTCGGCATCGACCTGGGCCGCACCACCTGGCCGATGCTGCGCGAGCTCGGCCACGTCGGGCCGTGCGACCAACTGCTCGGCATCGACCACCTGCTGCACGACGAGACCCTCGAACCCGGTGACACCATCATGTCGATCGGCCTCGGCATGGGCTCGCGGTTCACCGCGTCCCTGCTGGAGGTCACCGAGCCGCCCAGGCCCCGTACGACCACCACCTTCACCGAGCCGGTGCGCGCGCAGGCCCCGCCCGCCGACGCGTACGTCATCGACCCCTCCGGCGGCGACATCTTCGGCGAGGCCGCCGCCCTGCGCGAGCGCGGCCCGGCCACGCCCGTCGAACTGCCCGGTGGCGTGTCGGCCTGGGCCGTCACCGGGCACGACCTGGCGAAGAAGCTGCTGCTCGACCCGAGGGTCTCCAAGGACGCGAACAGGCACTGGCCCATGTGGCGCGACGGCGACATCCCGCCGGACTGGCCGCTGATCATGTGGGTCGCGATGCAGAACATGTTCACCGCCTACGGGGCCGACCACACCAGGCTGCGCAGCCTGGTGGCCAAGGCGTTCACCCCGCGCCGTATCGAAGCGATGCGCCCGCGCGTCGAGGAGATCACGGCCGGCCTGATCGCCGACCTGGCCGCGGTGCCGCCGGGGCAGACGGTCGACCTGCGCGCACGGTTCGCGTTCCCGCTGCCGATCCAGGTCATCACCGAACTGTTCGGGGTGACCGCGCGGACGGGCGCGGACCTGCGGCGGCTGGTGGACGCGGTGTTCAGCCTCGACGCGGACCCGGCGGGCGTGCAGGCCGCCTCCGGCGAGCTGTACATGCTGCTCAAGGAGCTCGTGGCCGCCAAACGGCGCGACCCCGGCGACGACATGACCACCGACCTGATCGCCGCGCAGGAGGCGGACGGCACACGGCTGTCCGAGCGGGAACTGCTGGACACCCTGCTGCTGACCATCTCCGCCGGCTTCGAGACGACGGTCAACCTGCTCGACCACGCCGTCCACGCGCTGGCCACGCGCCCGTCCCAGCTCGCCCTGGTCCGATCCGGGACCAGCACGTGGGAGGACGTGGTGGACGAAACCCTGCGCTGGCAGGCGCCGGTGCCGAACCTGCCGCTGCGGTACGCCGTGGAGGACATCTCCGTGGACGGTGTGCTGATCCGCAAGGGCGAGGCGATCCTGCTGTCCTACGGCGCGGCCGGCCGCGACCCGGCGCAGCACGGGGCCGACGCGGAGGACTTCTCCGTCACCCGGCCGTCGCGGGCCGATCACCTCACCTTCGGGCACGGCGTGCACTACTGCCTCGGCAGCCCCCTGGCGAAGCTGGAGGCGACGACGGCGCTGTCCGCGCTGTTCTCCCGCTTCCCCCGGCTGCGGCTGGCCGTCCCGTCGTCCGAACTCGAGCCGCTGGGTTCCTTCTTCACCAACGGGCACAAGACTCTGCCGGTCATCCTGGAGGAGAGCTGATGGCCCACTTCGCCTTCGTGAGCGCGCCCGCGTCCGGGCATGTGAACCCGACCCTGCCGCTGGTCGAAGAGCTGGTCCGGCGCGGTCACCGGGTCAGCTACGCCACGGGACCGGCCACCATGGACGCCGCCGTCGCCGCCGGGGCGTCGCCGGTGACCCTGCCCTCGCAGCTGCCGCCCGACATGGCGGCGCGGGGCGAGTTCACGGCGGAACAGCTCGCCGTGACGCTGGAGTACTACCTCGACGACGCGCGTGCCTCCTTCCCCGTCCTGGCCGGGCACTTCTCGGCCGACCCGCCGGACGCGGTGTGCTACGACTCGGTGACCTTCACCGGGAGGATGCTGGCGAACCTGCTCGGGGTGCGGGAGATCTCCCTGGTGCCGACCTTCGCGGAGAACGAGTCCTTCTCGGCGGCGCAGGTGTACCTGCCGGCCGACTTCGACCACACCGACCCCCGGCTGGTGGCCGCGATCCAGGACATGGGGAAGTTCGCGCAGGGCCACACCTTCCTCGAGGACCCGAACCTGATGTTCGGCCACGTGCCCCCGACGAGCCTGGTGTTCATCCCCCGCGAGTTCCAGATGTCGGGGGACACCTTCGACGAGCGCTTCCACTTCGTCGGGCCGTCGCTGAGCAGCCGGCAGACCGCTCAGGAGTGGAGCCCCCGGTCGCAGGCCCCGGTGCTGCTGATATCGCTGGGAACCGTCTTCAACGACCGGCCCGAGTTCTACCGGACCTGCGTCGAGGCGTTCGGGGACACCGACTGGCAGGTCGTCATGGCGGTGGGCGGGCTGGACCAGGAGTCGCTGGGCCCGATCCCGGCGAACGTCGAAGTGCACGCGCACGTGCCGCAGGTGGCGGTGCTGCGACACACCGAGGTGTTCCTGAGCCACGCCGGGATGAACTCGGCGATGGAGTCCCTCCACCACGGGGTGCCCTTCGTGGCGGTGCCGCAGATCCCGGAACAGCGCGCGATCGCCCGGCGGGCGGAGGAGCTGCGGGTCGGCAGGACGCTCGCCGAGCCGACCGTGCAGGGCCTCCGCGACGCCGTCCAGGAGGTCCGGTCCTGCCGCCCCCGGGCGGCGGCCCTGAGCCGGGTCGTGCGCGGGGCGGGCGGCGCGTCAAAGGGGGCGGACGTCCTGGAGCAGCTGCTGACGCGGTAGCGGCCGGACTCCACCGGGCCGTGCGCACCCGCACCCCGCCCGGTGGAGTCCGTTCCCGCGTACCTTCTCGTACGGTCTCGTACGGTCTCGTACGGCGAACTCCGGCTGTCACCGGACCACCCGCAATCGACGTGGCGGCCATACGACGAGAACAGCCCGGCCTGTTACCTGCCGCGAACTGATGCACCCGTATTCTCGTGAGTCCCGTGAAACCCTTCGGTTGTCTCCCAGTACGAAAATTCCGTCCAGGGGTACGTCGATCCGCGTCCCGTTGTCGATCGAGCCGTCTGCCCGGGCGCTGCCGCCGACAAGAACGCTGTCCCCACCTGTGGCGGCGACTCGCTTGACCACCCTGCGCCCGTCGGTACCGGAGGTGAAGACGACAACCTGGCCGCGAGCCGGACAGTGCCGTGTCAGTACCGGCCTCCGGACGACCAGGAGACGGTCGTCGACAATCAGTGTCGGCGCCATGGACTCCGTTGCTATCCGAACGAAATAGGTCAGCGAAGTCACGGCAATGACTGCCAGCGCCAATCCGGTCAGGTATATGATCTCGGCAGGGTGCACTGGTCGTTCCCCCAGTCGGCCGCCGGAAGGCCTGCCCCGCGATTCCTCGGCGGGGCAGGCGTGGAATTTCAACGGCCAAGTTTTAGCTTGAAGTCGGGGATGGCGAGATGTTGATCTCCGATGCTGAGGACAGCCGAGGCCCGCCTCGCCTGGTACTTGATGTCCCCCAGAAGTACATAGCCGCTTTCTCGCGCCGAGAACGGGGCCGGGAGAAGGCCCTCGTCGAATCCCTCGGAAGTGACGATATCCAGCTCGACGTACGAGGCCGGCTCGGAGATGAACCGGGTCAGCTCCAGGGGGAACCACACGGTATCGGTTCTGAACGAGTAGTGAACACTGCCGCCAGGTGCGAAGTTGACAAACTCCGACGAGTCTTCCCGCGCGCTGTGGAAATATGAGCGAAGGAACAGGTCCTGACGCCCGCCGTTGTGGACGATCACGGCGCGCTGGAGCACCAGGCTGCAGGCCACGAATGATCCCGGATCAGAGACGCTCGGATGGTCCACCAGCGCCATGAAGATGGTGTTGCCGTTCTTGAGGTAGCTGTCGTAGACGCTCAGGACTTCGGGCTCCATCTCGATTCCGTGGCGTCCCTGCCAGCGCACCAGCTCGTCGGGAGTCCACGCAGTGCAGGCGTTGAACACCTCGGACGTGCGAAGGTTCTTCAAGTACTTCTCGGGGTAGTCCGACGGAATCCCCGGCCCGGTGGCCTGCTCGACCCGCTCGAAGATGTCGCCGTTCGCCACCCTCACCCGTGCCTCTTCGGGGGCGGGCCCCGACCACGTGACGACGAGTCCGCCGTCGAAGTACATGGGTGCGTCACCGCACTTGAGATCGGCATAGGCAGGTCGCGAAAGGCGGACCATGAGGCCTATCAGGACAACTGCCATGCACGTCATGACAACAATAAGCATGAGGCTCTCCCGTCTGTCACAATCTCTTGCTTTGGGGAGCTTAAGAATCAGTGAAGACGTGTCGCGCGCACGCAGAATGCAGTGGAGGCAATGGGGGTGGATGATCCCAGGAACCACTGGGCTTGATTCAAGCCTAGTCGCCGCCGACATGATTCGCAGCCGTACGGTAACCGTTCCGTCACGGCTGCGGCCCTCAACACCGTGCCGTCGGGCCGGTCGGTCAGCGGTTCACCGCCCGCATGCCGTCCTCGTCGTAGCGTTCGCCCGCCACTTCGGGCAGCTCGGCGTCGATGCGGGCCAGGTCGTCCGCGGTGAGCTCGACGTCGACGGCGCCCGCGTTCTGGTCCAGGTAGGCGCGGCGCTTGGTGCCGGGGATCGGCACGAGGTCCTCGCCGCGGGCCAGGACCCAGGCGATCGCCAGCTGGGCCGGGGTGACGTCCTTCTCCGCGGCGATCTCCTTCACCTTCTCCGCGAGCTTGAGGTTGGCCGCCAGATTGGCCCTGGTGAAGCGCGGGTTGGTGCGGCGGAAGTCGTCCTGGTCCAGCTCGTCCGGGGAGCTGAAACGGCCCGCGAGGAAGCCGCGGCCGAGCGGGGAGTACGGCACGAAGCCGATGCCGAGTTCCCGGCAGGCGGGGAGCACCTCGGCCTCCACGTCCCGCGTCCAGAGCGAGTACTCGCTCTGGACGGCGGTGACCGGGTGGACGGCGTGGGCGCGGCGGATGGTCTCCGCGCTCGCCTCGCTCAGCCCGATGTGGCGGACCTTGCCCTCGGCGACCAGTTCGCCGAGGGCGCCGACGGTCTCCTCGATGGGCACGTCCGGGTCGACCCGGTGCTGGTAGTACAGGTCGATGCGGTCGGTGCCGAGCCGCGCGAGTGAACCGTGGACGGATTCGCGGACGTGCTCGGCGGAGCCGTCCTGGCGGCCCACGGTCGACATGTCGCCCGGTACGGCGCCGTCCATCCGGTAGTTGAACTTCGTGGCGATCACGTACTCGTCGCGGTGTCCCCGGACGGCCTCGCCGACCAGGGACTCGTTGGTGAGCGGTCCGTAGACCTGTGCCGTGTCGAGGAAGGTGATGCCGAGGTCGAGGGCGTGCCGGATGGTCGCGGTGGCCTCGTCCTGGTCGGCCGTGCCGTAGAAGGCGGACATCCCCATGCAGCCGAGGCCGATGGCCGACACCCGGAGGTCCCGCAGACTGCGCTGTCGCACGTGAGCTTCCCTTCGTCTCGTCCCTGCTCGTCCGTGCCGTGGCCCGGCGCCGTCGTGGCGCCCCGGTCCGCGCGACCGGTCGGCCCCGTCTCCTGGGAGAGGACCCTACGGTGCCGGTGCCCTCCGGAGGCGGACCGGCACGGCCGGACGCGGGCACCCGTGGGGTGGGCGCGTCGACGGCGACCCCGGCCGGTCCGGTCGGCGGGTCCGGTCGGCGGGGCGAATGCGCCGACCGGGCGAGCGGGGCGTTCCCGGAACCCGTCAGGCCGTCGACGAGACGCCGTCGGCCGGTTCGCCGGCGGCACCGGTCGGCCGGCCGTCGGCGTGCCCCTGGCCGACGTGCGGGGTCTTCTCCCAGCTGAACGGGGAGAACGCCAGCTGGTGGACCGCCCGCCAGGCCGCGATCGACCACAGCACCGAGTAGAGCGGGGCGAAGACCGCGGGCCACCCGCTCAGGTCGGCCCGCCGGGCGGCCGCGAAGGTGATGCCGACCCGCGCGACGATCGACACCCCTTGGGCGACCAGCACCGGTGCCAGTAGCCCGGCACCGAACGACGACGGGAACAGGCCCGACACGGCGAGCACGGTGAGGGCGGCCGTCACCGGCAGGACCAGGGCGGTCACCGGGGCGCTCGCGACCACGCCGAGCAGCACGAGCAGCCCCGAGGCGCGGAACCGGCGCAGGGTCCGGAGTGGGCGGCGGGTGTGCACGATCGCCGTCATCAGGAAGCCCTTGAACCACCGGGTGCGCTGGCGGACGAACGGCCCCGGCACGTCGAGGGCCTCCTCCCAGGTCACCGTCTCGATCATCTCGGTGCGGTAGCCGAGCGCCGCGCAGCGCATGCCGAGGTCGGCGTCCTCGGTGACGTTCCAGGCGTCCCAGCCGCCGAGCGTGCGGAGGGTGTCGGTGCGGAAGTGGTTGCTGGTGCCGCCGAGGGGGATCGGCATGCCGAGCCGCACCAGCCCGGGCATCGAGAACCGGAAACGCAGGGCGTACTCCATGGCGAACTGCCGGGTCAGCCAGTTCACCTCGGCGTTGTGGAAGAGCAGTTGTGCCTGGACGCAGGCCAGCCGGTCGTCGGCCGAGGCGAACCGGGCGGCGACGCGGCGCAGTTGGAGGGGGTCCGGCCGGTCCTCGGCATCGAAGATCACCAGAAGCTCGCCGCGGGCCAGCATCAGCCCCAGGTTCACGGCCCGGGGCTTCGTCTGCGGAGGACCGGGCGGCAGGCGCACGATCCGGACGAAGGCGGGCGGATCGGCGGCGAGCACCGCCCGGATAGTGTCGGGGTCGTGCCGTTCCACCAGGACGAGCACCTCCAGCCGGTCCGGCGGGTAGTCCAGCGCGGCCAGGTGCCGGACCAGGGCGCCGATCACCCCGGCCTCCCGGTAGGCGGGCACCACCACGGTGTAGAACGGGAGGTCCGCGTCCGCGAGCGGCGGTTCCTCCGGGGTCCCGCGGCGTCCGCCGCTCAGCAGCCCGGCCACCGCGACCACCGCGTGCAGCAGGCTGTAGGCCGTCGCCAGTGTCGTCAGCAGCAGGAGCGCGACCATGGGCGCGACCACCGCCGCCGCCAGGGCGCAGACCGCCCCGGCCGCGAGCGCCACCAGCTGCCAGCGGGCGAATCCGGACCTCGCCGCGAACTCCGGATGCCGGCGGGCGAACCCGTTGGCCATCTCGTCGGCCACCTCCGCCGACCGCTCCTCCAGGACCCGGTCCTGCGCCTCGGCCCCACCGCGTGCCAGTGCCTCGACCACGTCCACTTCGACGAACCCCGCCATGCCTCCCCCTCCTCGTCCCACCGGTGACCACCGGTTCGATGATCATCGGAAGTATCCCGTGTCCGCGGACCGGCGCCGGACCGGCGTCAGGGGCGGACGCCGCCGGCTACGACGTCTCCTGATTCCCCGTCAGGATCTGCCTGGGCCGCTCACCTCTATTGACCCGGATCACCGGCGCCTTTCGGTCGCGCAATCATTTTCGGCCGTAATCGAATCCTTGACGGTTCGCGCCGCATTCGACCCCCCTATCCTCGTGCCCGATCGCAGCTCCGTCGGAGCCAGGCGATACACGCACGGAATTCCCGCCCAAACCGCCCACGATGGGGGAATCCTCATGCCGATGCCCAAAGCCGCCCGCTTTCTTGCCGCCGCCGGTGTCGCGGCGCTGCTCCCGCTCTCCTTCGCGTCCAACGCGCACGCGGCCACGTACCTGCAAACCGTTGCGCTCGAGAACGTCACCACGGGGAAGTGCGCCGACCTGCCGGGCTACGGCTGGAACCCGCTCGACACCCGGGTCGGCCAGTACAACTGCAGCTACGGCGTGTACGACAACCAGATGTGGAACCTGGAGCAGACCCGCACCGTCGACGGGCGGCCCCTGTACCGGTTCGCCAACGCCAAGAGCGGCTACTGCCTCGACCTGCCCGACTACGGCGCCGCCCCGGCCGGCGCCCCCGTGTCCGTCTACACCTGCAACTCCGACCCCGCGAACGACAACCAGGAGTGGTACCTCGTCGACGTGGTCGGCAACGGGGGCTACGAGATCGTCAACTACCGGAACGGCCTCTGCCTGGACGTGGCCGGCTGGGCCGGCGACGGAAGCGACCGGGCCAACGACCTGCCCCTGACCGTCTACCCCTGCTACGACAGTTCGTGGCACGGCGGCGTCTACGACGGCTACGACGACCACATCTGGCGTTTCGCCGGCTGATCCCGCGCCAACCCGTCGACCCCGCACGCTCCTTGCGAAGCGTGCGGGGTCGGCACCACGCGTTCGCGCAGCGGCGTCCCGGTCGAGGGGGAGCGGCGCTGACAAGTCGATCACAGCTATGGACCCCACCGGAGACGGCAAAGTACGGTGGGCGCGTCGCCGGAGGCCCGCCCCGAAACGCCTTCGAGCCGACCTTTCCCGGGCTGCCCGACCGCACACGGCAGCAGCCCGCACGCAGCATCGGCAATGACAACCGACCAGCGCTCAAAAGGCGTTTGCACCGAAAACCCGACGGACGTGGCTCCGGTGCAGTGGCACGTTCATGAGGGGGATCGACAATGACGTCGGCGAGCATGTCCGAACCCGGCCGGGTTCATCGGGCTTTCGAGGAACAGGCGAGACGGACCCCGGACCACATCGCCGTGGTGGCGCAGTCGGTCCGGACCACGTACTCGGAGCTCGACCGCAGGGCCGCCGCCGTGGCCCGCGAGTTGCGCCGCCTGGGCGTCGGGCGGGGTTCGCTGGTGGGGGTCTGCCTGGACCGCGACGAGTGGCTGATCCCGGCGCTGCTGGGGGTCTGGAAGGCCGGTGCGGCCTACGTGCCGCTGGATCCGGCCCACCCGGCGGACCGCCTGGAGTTCATCGCCACGGACGCCGGGATCTCCCACCTGGTCTCCTCGTCGGCCGTCCTCGGGCGCCACGGGGACGGCCGCCGGGCTGCCGGCGTCGACCTGCTGCTCGTCGAGACGGTGGTCCCGGGCGCCGACGACCGCGCCGCCCTCGACATGTCCGGCGAGCCGACGGACGCCGCGTACGTGATGTACACCTCGGGCTCGACCGGCCGGCCCAAGGGCGTGGTGGTCGAGCACCGCAACGTGACGGCCCTGCTGCGGTGGGAGTCGTCCGTGTACTCGGCCGGCGAACTCCGCGGGATGCTGGCCGCGACGTCCGTCTGTTTCGACCCGTCGGTGACCCAGTTGTTCCTCCCGCTGCTCGGCGGCGGGACGGTGATCCTGGCCGAGAACCTGCTCGCGCTGCCTGCCCTGCCCGCGCGGGACCAGGTCACGATGGTCTACGGGACGCCGTCCGTACTGGCCGCGCTCGTGCGTGAGCCGCTGCCGCCGGGCGTGCGCACCGTCCGCGCGGGCGGGGAACCGCTCACCCGGGCCCTGGCGGACCGGATCTACGCCAACGCCGGCGTACGACGGGTCGTCCAGAGCTACGGCCCGACCGAATGCACCGTCAGCTGCGTGACCCACGAGGTGCCCAGGGCCGGGCGGGAGGAGCCGCCGATCGGGTCGCCCTACGCGCAGAGCGGCCTCTCGATACGTGACGGCGCCGGGAACCCGCTCGGCGACGGCGAGGTCGGCGAACTCTGGGTGTCCGGTCCGCTGGTCAGCAGGGGCTATCTGGCCCGGCCGGAGCTGACGGCCGAACGGTTCGTCACGGATGCGGCCGGAGTCCGGCACTACCGGACCGGCGACCTGGTCAGGCGGGCGGACGGGCTCCACCACTTCGCCGGGCGGGTCGACGACCAGGTGAAGGTCCGCGGCTTCCGGATCGAGCCGGGCGAGGTCCAGGCGACGCTCGCGGGGCACCCGGCCGTCCAGCACGCCGTGGTGCTGGCGCCGGCCGACGCGGACGGCACCCGGCAGCTGTTGGCCTACGCGGAGTCGGCCGACCGGACGCTCACCGAGGCGCGGCTGCGTGCCTGGCTCCGGGACAGGCTGCCGGACCACCTGGTGCCGTCCCGGATCGCCGTCCTCGACCGCCTGCCCGTCGGTCCGACCGGCAAGGCCGATCGCGCCGCACTGGCCGCGGTGGAGTTCGGCCGCGGGGTCGACACCGAGTACGTGGCCCCGCGCACCGACACCGAGCAGCGGATCACGGAGGTCGTCGCCGGTGCCCTCGGTCTGGCGGATGTCGGCATCCACGACGACTTCGGCGCGCTCGGCGGCCACTCCCTGGCGGCCGCTCGCGTCTGTGCCGTCCTGGGCCGCGACTTCGGAACGACCGTCCCGCTGGCGGGCTTCCTCGCCGCGCCCACCGTCGCCGGACTCGCCTCGCTGCTGCGAGCCCGGTCGGCCGACGGCTCGGGCACCGGGCCGGAGCCCGCGCTGGTCCGTCACACAGGGCGGGACACGTACCCGCTGACGTCCGCGCAGCAGGGGATGTGGCTGCTGCGGCAGGTCAGTTCCGCCGAGCGCGCCACGACCATCGCCTTCCGACTGGGCCTGCGCGGACTGCCGGGCACGGCGCGGCTACGGGCCGCGTTGGACGCGGTGGTCGAGCGGCACGAGGTGCTGCGCAGCGTCGTGCCGGCCGGCGTCGTGGCGGACGCCGCGGGCCGGGGAGTGGACGCCGCGGGTCAGGCAGTGGACGACGCACCGGTCGCGCTGGTCCGCCCGCCGGCCCCGGTGCCGTTCGAGGAGCACGATCTCAGGGGAGCGCCCGAGGCGGAGCGGGCGAGCAGGGCGGCCGAGCTGACTCGCGCGGCCGCGGGCCACGCGTTCGACCTCGCCACCGAGACACCGCTCCTCAGGGCCACCCTGCTCCGGCTCGACGACGACACCGCCGAACTGGTCGTCGTGACCGACCACGTGGCGTTCGACGGCTGGTCGATCGGCGTCCTGATGTCGGAGCTGGTCGGCATCCCGGGTGGTGGGGAGGACCACGGGTCGGGCAGCGGCCCGGACATCACGCCGCCGCCCGTACAGGTCGGCGACATCGCGCTGCACGAACGCGCGCTGGCCGCCGGGCCCGACCGGGTCGAGGAGTTGCGGGCCTTCTGGGCCCGGGAGCTGGCGGACGCCGTCCCGCCGCACGACCTCCTCTCCGCCGGGCCCGCCGGGCGCGCCGAGCCCGCCGGCCCCGGTCGACTGGTCGGCGAACGGCTGGCCCGTCCCCTCGACGCCGAGACGGCGGCGATGCTGCGCGAGCTCGCGGCCGACTGCGGAGCCACTCCGTTCTCGACCTTCCTGACCGCGCTCGGTGTGCTGGTCGCCGGCCTCACCGGCCGGTCCGACGTCGTCCTGGGCGCAGCCGTGGCGCACCGGGCGCACCCCGAGCTGGAGGCGGTCGTCGGGCCACTGGTCGGCATCATGCCGATCAGGCTGAGGCTGGCGGAGGGACTGTCCTTCCGGAGCGCCGTCGGCCGTGCCTCCGCCACGACCGCCCGCGTCATGGACCATCCGGGGTTCACCGTGCAGGACGCCTTCGAGGCGGCCGGCGTCGAACACCCCCGGGGAACGATCGGCACCCCGGTCGTGCTGTCGCTCCAGCCGGCCGGCCTCCCGGTGGCGGTGGAGCGCGACGGCGTCCGGCTGGAGCTGCTCGGCGAGGTGAGCAGCGGCGGAACGCAGGCGGCGCTGACCGTGTTCGTCAACGAGACGGTGCGGGGGCCCGAGCTCCAGATCGAGTACGACGTGGACCGGTTCGGCCCGGCCGACGCCGAGGCGTTCGCCGACCGGCTGCTCCGGGTCCTGCGCGCCGCGGCGGCCGATCCGGACCTTCCGCTGTCGGCCCTGGAGTTGGTGAGCGGAGCGGAGAAGGCCGCTCTGCTCGCCGCCGGCACCGGAGTCCCGCTGCCGGTCGACGGTCCGCGGACGGTGGTGGCGGCCGTTCTCGACCAGGCCGCCCGGCGGCCGACCTCGGTGGCCGCCTCCGACTCGGCCGGCGAACTCACCTACGCGGAACTGGCCGAACGGTCCCGGCGAGTGGCCGCGGCCCTGCTCGCGAGGAGAGCGGCCGAGCCCGCGGCAGGACCGGCGGCGGCATTCACCGTGGGGGTCTGCCTTCCCCGCGACCGGTACCTGCCCGCCGCCCTGCTCGGCGTCCTGCGAGCCGGTGCGGCCTACGTTCCCCTGGAACCGGACCAGCCCACCGAACGGCTGCGCGGCCAACTCGCCGACTCCGGGGCGACCGTCGTCGTCGCCGCCGAGGAGACCCTCGCGCTGGCCGGCGAGCTCGGCGAATCGGTCGGCGTCGGCGTCCTCGACCTGGGCGGCCTGCCCGACCCCGGACCCACGAGGCTGCCCGAGGCGGCGCCCGAGGATCTGGCGTACGTGCTGTACACCTCCGGTTCGACCGGCCGGCCCAAGGGTGTGGAGGTCACTCACGCGAGCCTGGCGGCCTTCGTGGCCGCGATGCGGATCAGGCCGGGCGTCCGGCCCGACGACGTGATGCTGGGTCTCACGTCACCGGCCTTCGACGTGTTCGGGTTCGAACTCTGGGTCAGCCTGGCCTGCGGACTCCGGCTGGCGGTGCTGGACCGCAAGGCCGCGGTCGACGGGTATGCCGTCGCGCGGTTCATCGACCGGGCCGGGGTGACGTTGATGACCGCCACGCCGACCACGCTCCGGATGCTGGTCGCCGCCGAGTGGTCGGCCCCAGGGGTGCGCGTCGTCAGCATCGGCGAGCCGATGGACCCCGGGCTGGCGCGCGAACTCCTGGCGCGGACAGGCGAATTGTGGAACGCCTACGGGCCCACCGAGAGCACGGTCTACTCGACCGTGGCGCGGGTGGAGACTCCCGTCGGCGAGGCGGTGCCGATCGGCCGCCCGTTGGCCGGGGAGACGGCCTACGTGCTGGACGCCATGGGCCGGCTGGTGCCGCCGGGAGTCACCGGAGAGCTGTGGATCGGCGGTGCGGGCGTCGCCCGGGGCTACCGGAACCGGCCCGAGGCGACCGCGGCGGCGTTCACCGCGGATCCGTTCGCGCCGGGCGGACGGCGCTACCGGACCGGTGATCTGGCCCGCTGGCGGCCATGGGGATCCCCCCGGCCGGTGGGGGCACCTCCCGGCCTCCCCCAGCCTTCGGCCGGGGGGACCCCCATGGCCGGGGGCGCGGGCGGAGGCACCCTCGAATTCCTGGGCCGCCGCGACCAGCAGGTGAAGCTGCGCGGCCACCGGATCGAACTCGGCGAGATCGAGACCGCCCTGCGCGCGGAGCCGGCGGTCGTGGACGCGGCCGTCGTGGTCCTCGGCGACGGAGCCGACGCCCGCCTGGTCGGCTACCTCGCGGTGGACCCCTCGGCGGCGACCGCGGACGCCTTCGGCACGCCCGCGGTGGAGGAGCGCCTGCACACCCGTCTCCCGGACCACATGGTGCCCCGGCGGTGGGTCGTGCTCGACGCCCTGCCCCTGACGGCCTCGGGCAAGGTGAACCGGGGCGCCCTCCCGGCGCCCGGTCGCGAAACCGGCCGCGAACAGGTCGCCCCGCGCACCGATGCCGAGCTGCTGGTGGCCGAGGTGTGGGAGACCGTCCTCGGGGCCACCGAAGTCGGTGCGCACGACGACTTCTTCGCGATCGGCGGGCATTCGCTGGCGGCCACCCGGGTCGCGGGCCGGCTGATGGCGGCGCTGGACTTCGCGCTGCCGGTGCGGCTGCTGTTCGAGCACCCGGTCCTGGCCGACTTCGCCGCCGCGCTGGAGGCCCTGCTGCTGGCCGACCTCGCCGGATCGGCGGACCTCGACGACGCGGCCGACCCGGCCGACGTCGCCGAATGGGCCGACCCGGCCGAACCTGCCCGCCCGGCCTCCGGCACCGGTGGCGGTGCCGCATGACCGAGGTGTCCGCCGAGCGGCGGGACCCCCGGCTCACCAACGCGCTGCGTGCCCGGCTCGCCTCGGCCCGCCGCACCGCGGTCCGCGGCACCCCGGCGATACCCGCCCGCCCGGACGCGGGCGCCCCGGCCCCGCTGTCGGCCGCACAGACCCGGCTGTGGTTCCTCACCCAGCTGGATCCGGAGAGCACCGCGTACCACATCCCGGTCGCCCTGCACCTGCACGGCCCCCTGGACCGTGCGGCGCTGCTGGGGGCGGTGCGGGATCTCGCCGAGCGGCACCAGGTCCTTCGGAGCCTGATCGTCGAGACCGACGGCGAGCCGGTGGCAGTGGCAGGCCCGGCGGACGCGGTACCGCTGGCCGAGGCCGATCTGACCGGGCCGGGCGAGCTGGAGTCGCTGGACCGCCGCCTGACCGAGGACCTGCGCCGGCCGTTCGACCTGGCGGTGGAACCGCCCCTGCGGGCGGTGCTGCTCCGGCTCGGCACCGACGAGCACGTCCTGGCACTGACGGTCCACCACATCGCCTTCGACGCCTGGTCGAGGACGGTGGCGGTGGCGGAACTGGCGGCACTCTACTCGGCGCGGCTCGGGCTGGCCGAGTCTCCCGCACCGCCACCGGTCCAGTACGCGGACTACGCGCACTGGCTCTCCCGGCGGCCGGAGGACGGGGACCGCGCGGAGACCGACCTGGCCTGGTGGGTCCATGCGCTGTCCGGTCTGGAGCCGGTCCTGGACCTGCCCACCGACCTGCCCCGCCCACCGATCGCGGAACGCACGGGCGCGGAAGTGCCGGTGATCCTTCCGGCCGCCCTGACCGCCAAGGTGCGCGGGCGGGCCGCCGAAACCGGCTGCACGCCGTTCATGGTGCTCCTCGCGGTCTGGCAGGAGCTGCTGGCCCGGCTGTCGGGCGTCGACGACGTGCCGGTCGGCGTGCCCGAGGCGGGACGACGGCACCCCGACACCGAGCACACCATCGGCTTCTTCATCAACACCCTGACCATGCGGACCGACCTGTCCGGCGGGCCGAGCGGCCGGGAGCTGCTGACCCGGGTGCGCGACGCGGCCCTGGAGGCCTTCGCCCGCACCGAGGTCCCGTTCGAGCGGATCGTGGACCGGCTGCGCCCGGCTCGCGACCTCTCCACCACGCCGATCTTCCAGGTCCTCCTCAACGTGATCGACACCCCGACGGCGGCGCCGCGCTTCCCGGGCCTGACGGCGAGGGTCTTCGCACCGCCGGCGACGACGGCCAAGTACGAACTGAACCTGGCGTTCGCGGCCACCTCCTCGAACGGCACCGGCGACACCTACGAGGGGTCGCTGATCTACCGCACCGACCTCTTCGAGCGGCACACCGCGCAGCGGATCACCGAGTGGTACGCGGTCCTGCTGGACGGTGTGCTGTCCGACCTCGACCGCCCCGTGCGCGAGGTGGCCGTGGAACCGGTGGACGGACCGCTGCTGTCCGGGCCGCGCCGGCAGTTCGACCTGGAGCAGCCGCTGCACGGTCTGGTCGAGCGCTGGGCGGCCGAACGGCCCGACGTGACGGCAGTCGTGGGCCCCGACGGCGAACTCACCTACGGACAGCTGGACCGGCGGGTGAACCGGCTCGCGCACCGGCTGCTCGCGGCCGGAGTCGGACCGGGGGAACCGGTCGCCGTCCTGGCCGACCGCCGGACACCGCTCGTGGTCGCCCTGCTCGCCACGTTCAAAGCCGGCGCGATCTACCTGCCGCTCGACCCCGCGTACCCGGACGACCGGCTGGCCGACATCCTGTCGACGGCGGGTGCGCGGGTCGTCCTCGCGGAACGGGAGTTCGCGCGGCGCCTCCCGGGGCGCGGCGCGGACCTCGCGGGCACCCCCGCGGAGCTGCTGCTCCTCGACGGTCCGCCCGCCCCGGAAACGCCACACGACCAGCCCGGAGGAGCACCCGGCGTGGCCGTCGATCCGACCGCGCCGGCCTACCTGGTCTTCACCTCGGGCTCGACCGGCCGCCCCAAGGGCGTCACCGTCGAGCACCGGCAGATCGTGCACTACCTGCACGCGGTGACGGAGCGACTGACCGGCTGCGGTGTCGAGGGGGGCGCGTTCGCCCTGGTGTCGACCCACGCGGCGGACCTCGGCATGACCAACCTCTTCGGCGCGCTGGCCACCGGCGGCACGGTGCACCTGGTGGACCGCGAGGTGGCCACCGACCCGCAGGCGTACGGGGAGTACCTGGAGGCGCACCCGGTCGACGCGGTCAAGATGGTGCCGAGCCACCTCGAACTGCTCGCCGCCCACGGGGACCTCGGCCGCGTGCTGCCCCGCAAGCTGCTCATCCTCGCGGGAGAGGCCTGCTCCTGGGACCTGGTGGCCAGGATCCGGACCGCGCGGCCCGAGCTGTCCGTGCAGGTGCACTACGGCCCCACCGAGACCACGGTGTCCGTGCTCGGCTGCGCCGTGGAGGAGACCCCGCCGGCCCGGCGTTCGGGGACGGTTCCGATCGGCCGGCCACTGGCCGACGTGGACTGCTACGTGGTCGACCCCGGCGGCCGGCCGCTGCCCGCCGGGGTGCCCGGCGAGCTGTGGATCGGCGGGCCGAGCGTGGCGCGCGGGTACTTCGGCCGCCCCGACCTCACCGACGAGCGCTTCGTCCCCGACCCGGTGACCGGCACCGCGCGGTGCTACCGCTCCGGGGACCGGGTCCGGCTGACCACGACCGGACTGTTCGAGTTCCTCGGCCGGATCGACGACCAGGTCAAGATCCGCGGCTTCCGGGTGGAACCGGGCGAGGTGGCCGCCGCGCTGCGCGACCTGCCCGAGATCGCCGAAGCGGTGGTGCTGCCGGTCGGCGAGGCCCGTGCCAGGCGGCTCGCCGCCTGGGTGACCCCCGCGGCGCCGGCGACCGGCGTGGACGTCGCGCGCGTGCGCACGGCGTTGCGCGAGCGACTGCCCGACTACATGGTGCCCTCGGCGATCGTCGTGCTCCCCGCGCTGCCGCTCAACCCCAACGGAAAGGTGGACAGATCGGCCCTGCCCGCCCCCGAGCCGGCGGCGAGTACCGAGCACATCGCCCCGAGCACGCCGACCGAGCTGCGCGTCGCACAGGCCTGGGCACAGGTCCTCGACCTGGACGCCCCCGACGGCATCGGCGTCGACGACGACTTCTTCGCCCTGGGCGGGGACTCCTTCCGGGCCGTGCGCGCCGTCCGGGCGATCGACCCGACGCTACGGGTGATCGACCTGTTCACCCGGCCGACCGTGCGCGAGCTGGCCGCGTTCCTCGACGCGGCACAGGCGGACGGGCCCGGCGGTGAGCGCCGCCTGCTGCACCGGCTGGCGGGTCCCCCGCCCGGCCGGCTCCCGACCGTCACCGTGGTGTGCCTCCCCTACGGCGGCGGTTCGGCCGCCGCCTACGGTCCGCTCGCCACGGAACTGGCCAAGGCGATCCCCGGCGCGGCCGTGCTGGCGGTGGAACCGCCGGGACACGACCCGGCGAGGCCGGACGAGCCGCTGCTCCCGCTCACCGCGCTGATCGACCGGGTCGTCGCCGAGCTGGCCGAGGCGGCCCGCCCGGCCCCGGGGACGGGCGGCCGGGTCGGCCCGGTGGCGGTGTACGGCCACTGCGTCGGCTCGGCCGCGGCCACCGAACTGGCGCTGCGTCTGGAAGCCGAAGGCGTCCCGGTGACGGGCCTGCTGGTCGGCGGGAGCTTTCCCGGCGCGCGGCTGCCGGGGCGTCTGTCGACCTGGCTGCGCAGCAGGTTCCCGGCCACCCGCTGGACGTCGGACCGGGCCTACCGGGACTTCCTGCGCACCCTCGGCGGCATGGACGACGACGGCGACGGCGACGGGGAAGCGGCCGAAGCGGCACAGCGGACCATGCTGCGCGCCCTGCGGCACGACGTGGACCAGGCGCAGGGCTGGTTCACCCGTGAACTGACCAGGGCGGACGCCCGCAGGCTACGGGCCCCGGTGCTCTGCGTGATCGGCGAACGCGACCGGTCCACCGAGCTCTACGAGGAGCGGTTCACGGAGTGGGGAGCCTTCGCCGACCGGGTGGAGCTGGCCACCCTCCCCAGAGCGGGCCACTACTTCCTCAAGCACCAGGCCGCCCAGCTCGCCGCGCTGATCGGCGAGCGGCTCGGTGCCTGGGCCGGCGGCCTGCTGCCCGAGCGGATCGCCGACGTCACGGTCGTCGGCCGGACGGCGCGACACGACCTCAGGAAGTTCTACGTCGTCGCCGCGGGCCAGACCGTCTCGCTGATCGGCAGCGCGCTGACCTCGTTCGCCCTCGGCGTCTGGGCCTACCAGCGCAGCGGGCGGGTCCTCGACTACGCGCTGATCAGCATGCTCGCCATGCTCCCGGCGATCGTCGCGGCGCCGCTGGGCGGCGCGGTGGCGGACCGGATCGACCGCCGCCGGGTCATGCTCACCTGCGACGCCGTCTCCGCGACCGCCACGGTGTCCCTGGTGGCCGCGCTGTGGAGCGGCAGCCTGGCGCTCTGGCAGGTCGGCCTGATCGTGGGCGTCATGTCGCTGGTGACCGCGTTCCGGCGACCGGCCTACCTGGCAGCCGTCGCCCAGCTCGTCCCCAAGCCGTACCTGGTGCAGGCCAACGGGCTGGCCAACCTCGGTGCCGGACTGGGGACGCTGATCGCCCCGCTGGCCGGCGGCGCGCTGATCGGGCTGGTCGGCCTGCCCTGGGTGGTGGCCGTGGACGTCGCGTCGTTCCTCGTCGGCCTGGCCGCGCTGCTGTGGGTGCGCTTCCCCGACCGGCTCTTCCGGCGGCAGAAGGAGTCCTTCGCCCGGACCGTCGTCGGCGGGTGGCGGTTCCTGATCCGGCGGCGTCCGCTGATGATCATGATCGTGTTCTTCATGGTGGAGAACTACCTGGGCACCCTCGCGGTGACGCTGACGGTCCCGAGCGTGCTCTCCTTCAGCGGCACCACGGCGGTGGGCGTGGTCACCGCGGTCGGCGGCGCGGGCGCCGTGGCGGGCAGCCTGATCGTGGCGGTGTGGGGCGGCACCGCGCGGCGGGCGACCGGCATGGTGGGGTTCGTGAGCGGCGTCGGCCTGGGCGTCGTCCTGGTCGGCCTGCGTCCGTCGGTGACGCTGGCGGCCGTCGGAGCACTCGTCTGGTGGGCGTCCATGAGCATCCTCAACGCGCACTGGCTGGCCATCATCCAGCTCAAGGTCGGCCCGGAGCTCCAGGGCCGGGTGCTCGCCACCAACCAGATGCTCGCCGTCGCCATGACCCCGCTGGCCTTCCTCACCGCCCCGCCCCTCGCCGGGTACTTCTCCGGCCTGCTGAACCCGGGAGGGGCGCTGGCAGGCACCGTGGGACGAGCCCTCGGCACCGGGCCGGGCCGCGGCACCGGCCTGCTCCTCGTCACCTGCGGACTGCTGCTGATCGCCTGGGCCGTCCTGGGCCTGCGCCACCGCCCCCTGCGGTACATGGAGGACGAACTGCCGGACGCCGTCGCCGGTGCGGAGATCGCCGAGGACCTCGACGTTGTGCAGGCCGCGGCCGACCGCGCCCTGCCCGGCGGGGCGCGGTGACCGGGTCGGCCGTGACGGCCGGGGTGCCCATCAGGTCGTGAAGGCTTCGCGGAGCGGACCGGTGAAGGCGGGCCCGGAGGATCCCTCCTCGCTGGACGCGCTCGGCCGCGAACCGGGCCCACAGCGGTTCGACCAGGCATGACGGCAGGACAGGCACGAGCCCCCGGTGGTCACAGAGCGTAGAGACCTCCATGATCACCCGGGCTCGTGCCTGATCTTTTCTCCACAGCCGTGGGCGGCGGTGCCGGAAGGCCGTCCGTGACCGAACCGTGTGGCGGCTCGTTGTCGGGACACGAGACTGGATGGCCGGTGACCGAGCGTCCCGCGCGCGACAGGGGCGCGGCTGCGTGCACCGTCCGTCCCGCACGAACAACGTTCCGTCCACCCGGCACGATCGCCTCCGCTCCGCGAGAAATGGGTCGTGGTCGAACCTTCGCGTACGCGCACGCCCGGGTGGCATCAGCCTCCGTGGCACGCGTCATCACCCGCACGGGCGGCGATCGAGGCCGTATGGAGGGGGTCGTCGGCGCTCCGGGCTGTGCCAGAGGCGGCTACGCCGGACGGTCCGCCGCCGGGCGGCATCCGCCGACGAGCTCGGTGCCCAGCGGGGTGATGCTGTGGAGCACGGAGGTGCCCTGGCGGCGGGTGATGACGAGGCCGGCCGCGCGCAGGACGGCGGCGTGCTGGCTGGCCGCGGCGGGGGTGACGCCGAGTCGCCGGCCGAGTTCGCTGGTGGTGGTGCCGGTGGCGATGGCTTCCAGCGCGGCGGCGCGGGTGCGGCCCAGCAGTGAGGGCAGGGCGGTGTCCCCCTCCGTCTGCATCCCCCGGACCGTGGTCCGGAAGGACACCGCGTCGAGTGCGACGGGGAAGGCCAGTTGGAGTGGCTGGTCGCGTGCCGCACAGCTGCGGTGGCTGTCGACGTTGGGCCAGAGGAAGAAGGACGGTGCCAGCAGCAGGCCTTGACCGTCCAGCCGGATCTCGGCGGCGTCGGCGGATGGGATCTCCAGTATGGGGGAGTGCCAGCGGACGGACGGGTGGAGCGTCGCCAGGAGGCCCTCGACCCCCTGTTCGGCCATGATCCTGCGGCGGATGGCGATCTCGCCGTGCACGGCGGCCGAGATGCGCTGCCAGAACGGGGCGACGGCGATGTCGTGGTAGGCTCGGAACGCCATGCTCATCCGGTCGAGTGCCGCGTGGTCGGCCTCGGCCAGGTCATGCATCCATTCCGGTAGTGCGCGTGACGATCCGAGTGCGGCCAGTTCGGCGGCGATCCGCTCGGGTTCCGCGCGGAGCCGGGCGAGACCCTCGTCGAGGGTTCGGGTACCGCGTACCGTGGTGAGGAACTCCGGCCGGCCCATCGGCGCGTCGGGCGGCAGCAGATCGAGCAGCGGGCCCATGATCTCGCGGGAGAACCGGGACCGGACGAGCGCGCGCCACGGTCCGTAGGCGGACGCCTGGTCGCGACGCTGGAGCACACGGACGCTGTTCGCCGTTTCGGCGAGCGGATCCGGAGTGAGCGCGATTCGTACCCGTGAAAGATCATCGGAAGTCAAATGGACCCGCAACACTGGCTCCCCCTGTGCTATCGCCGGTGATTGCCTTCCGGGTCAGCTTCGTCAGGGTGATCGTTCCTGTCCAGTGTTTTGACGAAAGTGCCGTCCGCCGTCCGGAGCCGATCTTCATGGATGTGAATAAATGGCGAGTGCGATGACGGTAAAGGGAGCGTATTGCACAGCTCGGTGCGGTAGACGCTGTTGGCCGTGGTTTGTCCGGTTTGCCTCGAAGGGAACCGGACCGATCGCCGAATCCCCGATTCTCCACGGCTTTTAAGCGTGGATTGAACGTCCTCGACAACCCGGGGCGGCCGGGCGAGGGTAGTGGTGGCTGCCACCGCAGCGATAGGAATCCCGGCCACAGGGGGAGGCTGACATGCGTTACAACTACTGAGATTGACTAATTGATGCGGCCCAGGTCATGCACCTGGGCCGCATGTCAGCATTGCTGCCGCCGGTTCGTGAGGAATGCATGATGCTCGATTATGACCCGCTTTCAGCGGACGTGATTGCCGACCCGTATCCGGTTTACTCCGAACTGCGTTCGGCCGCCCCGGTGTTCTGGAGCGAACGGCTCGGATCGTGGGTACTGACCTCGTACGAAGACTGCCGTGCCGTCATCGGCGACACCGGGACGTTCGCGAGCGACTGGCGTCGCGCGGGCCATGACGAGAGCGGTGCGACGCCGTCCATGCAGTCGCTCGATCCGCCGGAGCACACGCCCGTCCGGAGGCTGTTCACCCTCGCCTATCGCGCACAGGACCTCGACGGCA
This sequence comes from Kitasatospora sp. NPDC057738, assembly GCF_042798815.1. Classification (NCBI taxonomy): domain Bacteria; kingdom Bacillati; phylum Actinomycetota; class Actinomycetes; order Kitasatosporales; family Streptomycetaceae; genus Kitasatospora; species Kitasatospora sp. NPDC057738. The sequence continues at coordinate 41,263 of NZ_JBHVJT010000029.1, forward strand.
TCGGGATCCGGGCCACCGAGGCCGCGCGCGCCGTCTTCGAACAGCTGGCGGACGCGCCCGGGTTCGACTTCACCGCCCAGGTGGCCAGGCCGGTGGCGCTCCGTGCGGTCTGCGAGCTGCTGGGGGTGGAGCCGCCCCCGGTGGCGAGCTTCGCCGAGCTGTCCGACGCGCTGGTCCGCGGCATGGACGCGGGTCTCGTTCCCGACGTGCTGGAACCGGCACTCGCCGCCCGGGTGGAGATCACCCGGCTGCTCGCCGAGTGGGCCGCCGCGGAGCCGAAGCCCGGCCTGGTCGCGGACGTGCTCGCCGGCGCCCGGAGCGCCGGCGTTCCGGACGACGAGGTCTGGAGCAACGTCCGGGTGCTGTTCCTGGCCGGCTTCAGCACCACCGTGGCCGCGGCCGTGAACGCGGTGCTCGCGCTGCTCCGGCACCCCGAGGCGCTCGGCCGGATGCGCGCGCCCGGCGTGCTGGAGACCGGGGTGGACGAACTCCTGCGCTATGACGGCCCGGTGCAGGGCACCACCCGGGCCTGTGTCACCAGGACGGAGATCGGCGGGGTGACGATCGAGCGCGGTGACCTGGTCATGGCGCTCTTCGGCGCGGCCAACCGCGATCCCGCGCGTTTCGAGGCTCCGGACGAACTCCGGGTGGACCGGACGAAGAACCGGCACCTCTCGCTGGGCTGGGGCCCGCACGCCTGCACCGGCGCGTCGCTCGCCCGCATCGTCATCCGGTCACTGGTGACCGCACTGCTCGACGCGCCGGCCGCCCCCCGGCTCGCCGGCGCCCCCTGGCGGGCTCCCCGGGCGACCCTGCGCTACCCCGACCGGCTGCCGATGACCTTCCTCCCCGTGGAGCATGACGCGTGAGCATCGAGACGAGCGCCTACCACCCGCTGGACCCGGCCGTCCACGCCGACCCGTACCCCGCCTACGCGGCCATGCGCCGCACCGGCGGCCCCTGTTGGAACGAGCGGTTGAACGGCTGGCTGGTCACCTCCTACCGGGACTGCCGGCAGGTGCTGCGGGACCACGAGACCTTTGCCGCCGACTGGCGGCGGGCCGGTGAGAGCATGCCGGACAGCGCGCTCAGCATCCACCATCTCGACCCGCCCGAGCACAGCCTGGTCGCCGGCCTGATCGCGAGCACCCTGCGGCCGCTCAGCTCACCGGAGTTCGCGGCGCGGGTGCGCGTCACCGTCGACGAGCTGCTCGACAGCCTGCCGCCCGGGCCGGTGGACCTGATCGGTTCCTTCACCGTGCCGCTGTCCCGCTGGTTCGTCCCCAGCGCCATGGGACTGCCGGAGTTCGAACCCGAGGTCATGGAACCGATCGCGGCGGCGATCATGCGCGCCATGGACGCCGGGCTGGTGCCCGAGGCCGGCAAGCCGGGAGCGGCCGCGCGCCAGAAGCTGACCGGCATGCTGAAGTCCTGGATCGACGACATGGAGCCCGGCGCCCCGCTGCGGAACCTGCTGGACGACGCCCGCCGGGCCGGCCTGCCCGAGCTGATGACGATCAACTCGCTGCGCACCCTGGTGGTCAACGCCTTCAGCTCCGTCCCCGGGTCGCTGGGCAACTCGCTGTACGCGCTGGCGCGCCACCGCATCCCGCTGAAGGAGCACCTGGGCACGCCGGGAGTGCTCGACGACACGGCCCCCCAGGAGCTTTTCCGCTACGACACCCCGCTGCAGGCGACCACCCGGCTGTGCGTCACCGACACCACGCTGTCCGGCGCCGACATCCGGCGCGGGCAGGACGTCGTGGTGTTCTTCGGCGCGGCCAACCGGGACCCGGAGCGGTTCCCGGAGCCCGACCGGATCGCGCTGGACCGAACTCCCAACGGGCACCTGGCCTTCGGCTATGGTGCGCATGCCTGCGCCGGGTCGATGCTCTCGAAGCTCCTGCTCGGCGAGGTGCTCCAGGCCCTGGCCCGCCGCGGCGCGTCCCTCCGGCTGGCGGACGAGGTCACCCGCCATCCGTACGCCACCATCCGGTCGCTCGCCGCGCTGCCGGTGGAGATCTCCGGCTGAGTGCCGGCCGACAGCCGACCGAGTTCGGCCCGAGTGCAGGCCGAGTTCCGACTGAGGAGAGGGGAGCCGCCCCCGTGAGCAGCACAGGCCGCTACCGCGACGCGCTCGCCGTGGCGGAGTTCCGCGCGATCTTCGCCGCCCATGTGGTCTCGGTCACCGGCATGGTCATCGCGAACTTCGCGCTGACCGTGCTCATCTACGCCAGAACCGGATCGCCGCTGCTGTCGGCACTGGTCTTCACCGTCACCTTCGCCCCGTACCTGGTCGCGGGGACGCTGCTGAACGCGCTGACCGACCGCCTGCCGATCCGCCGGCTGCTGGTCTGGTGCAACCTGGCCTCCGCAGCGCTCACCGCGGTGATGGCCGTCCCCGGGACCCCGGTGGTGATGCTGCTGGCACTCGCGTTCGGGCGCGGCCTGATCGCCCCGGTGATCGCCGGGGCGCGCGCGGCCACCCTTCCCGATGTGGTGCCCGGGCCGGCCTTCGTGCCGGCCCGCAGCCTGCTGCGACTGGTGTCGCAGAGCGCGCTGCTCGGGGGCACGGCGGTGGCCGGCGTGCTGCTCACCGGCGTCTCGGCGACCGGCGTGCTGATCGGGAACGCCGCCTGCTTCGCGGTCTCGGCCGCGCTGCTCAGGTTCGGCACCGTGGAACGCCGCCCCGAGGACACCGCCGAACGCCCGTCCCTGATCCGGGATTCGTTCGGCGGCATGGGCGCGATGTTCCGGGTCCGACCGCTGCGGAGGGTCCTCCTGCTCAGCTGGGCCGTCCCCGCGCTGGGCGTGGCCGCCGAGGCGCTCGCCGTCCCGTACACCGGGAGCGTGCACGCCGGGAGCCTCGGCGCCGGCCTCTTCCTGTCCGCCGTCCCGGCCGGCGCCGTGCTCGGCGAGGTGCTCACCAACACCCTGGCCGACGCGGGCCGGCAGGTCCGGCTGGTCGGCTGGGCCGCCGCCACCGTCTTCGCGCCGATGCTGGTGTTCGTCCTCCACCCGCCGCTGGCCGTCGCCCTGCCACTGCTCGTGGTGAGCGGCCTCGGTTTCGCCCACCACCTCGGCCTGGACCGGCTGCTGATGGACGTCGCCCCGGAGGAACTGCGCGGCCGGGCGCTCAACCTCCAGTCCACCGGCCTGATGTTCTGGCAGGGCCTCGGGTTCGCCGCGGCCGGTGCGGCCGCCCAGTTCCTCGGCGCGGCCCAGGTCATCGCGCTCGCCGGCTGCTGCGGCCTGCTCTGCGTCGCCTGCCTGATCGGGCCCGGACCCGCCCGCCGACCGGAACACCGCACCGACGCCCCCGTCACCGCTGCCTCGGAGTGAAGAGTTGATCGACCACGAGCCCGTCATCCGCCTCGGAGTGAAGAGTTGACCGATCACGAGCCCGTCATCGACCAGGAACGGTGGAAGGCCAGGTTCCGGGCGGCCCGGGTCGGCCTGCCGGAATGGGCCGCGGACGCCCCGGCCCGCAGCTTCCACCGCTCAAACGCCTCGGGAACCTGGGAGATCCACGCCCGGGACGAAAGCACCGGCACGGCCCGGCAGGTGACCCACCGGGCGAACGGAACCCTCACGGCGGCCATCGACCCGGCCGGTGACTGGCTGTGGTGGTTCGCCGACGCCGACGGCGGTGAGTACGGCGTCTGGATGCGCCAGCCGTTCGACGGCGGCGACGACGAACCGGCCGTCCCGGGCCTGGAACCGGCCTACCCGGCGGGTCTGGCCCTGGGATCGAGCGGTCTGGCGGTCGTCGGCGGTACGGTCCGCGGCGGAACCACCATCCACCTCTGCGTCCCCGGGAAGAGCCCGACGGTCCTCTACCGGCACGAGCAGGACGCCTGGGTCGCCGCGCTGTCCCGGGACGAGTCGCTCATCGCGATCGGGCACAGCGAGGCGGGGGACAGCCGGCACCCGGCCGTGCGGGTGCTGCGCCCGGACGGAACCGTGGTGGCCGACCTCGCGGACGGGCCCGGCCTGGGCGTGCGGGCCGGAGCCTTCTCCCCGGCCCCGTCCCCGTCCCCGGGCGAGGCGTTCCTGCTGGTGGAGCACGAGCGGCGCGGCCGCCCCGAACCCCTGCTCTGGGACGTCCTGACCGGCCGGCAGGAGGAGATCGTCCTCGACCTGCCCGGTGAGCTGACCGCCTCCTGGTACCCGGACGGCTCCGCCCTCCTGATCACCCACACCCACCACGCCCGTCACCAGCTCTACCGCTACGACCTCGCGCACAAGGAGCTGACCCGCCTGCCCACCCCGCGTGGCGTCATCGCGGGCGCGGCGGCCCGGCCGGACGGCACCGTGGCGTTCGCCTGGACCGACGCGGCCTCGCCACCGGTCATCCGCTCGACGTCCGGATCGGTGCTCCTCACCCCGCCGGGTCCGACACCGCCCTCCTCCGTCCCCGTGGAGGACCTCTGGGTCGACGGGCCGGGCGGCCCGATCCACGTGCTGATCTCCCGGCCGCCCGGCGGCGGTGAGCAGCCCCACCCCTGCCTCTTCGACGTGCACGGCGGCCCCGCGGGCTGGAACGACGACTCGTACAACCCGCCCGCCGCCGTCTGGGTGGACCAGGGATTCCTGGTCGTGCACCTCAACTTCCGCGGCTCGACCGGCTACGGCTCGCAGTGGCGCGACGCGATCGAGGGCCGCCCCGGACTGACCGAGCTCGAGGACGTCCACGCGGTGCGCGACCGCCTGGTGGCCGACGGGATCGCCGACCCGGCCCGGATGGTGCTCTCCGGCCGGTCCTGGGGCGGCTACCTCACCCTGCTGGGCCTCGGCCTGCGGCCCGAGGCCTGGACGCTCGGGTTCGCCGACGCGCCGATCGCGGACTACCTCACCGCCTACCGGGACGAGACGGAGATGCTCCGGGCGTACGACCGCTCGCTCTTCGGCGGATCCCCGGACGAGGTGCCCGAGCGGTACCGGCGGTCCTCCCCGCTCAGTTACGCCGAGCGGGTCCGCGCCCCCGTCATGATCCTGGCCGGGGAGAACGATCCCCGCTGCCCGATCCGGCAGATCGACCGGTACGTCGAACGGCTGGGCGAACTGGGCAAGGAGTGCCGGGTGTACCGGTACGACGCCGGTCACGGCTCGCTGGTCGCGGAGGAACGGATCCGGCAGACCATCGAGATGATCGACTTCGTCGGCACGCACATCACCACGTCGTGATGTTCAGGGCAGTTCGCCTCGCCGCTCGTACGTCCACACCGCGAGCTGCGTGCGCGAGGTGAACCCCAACTTGCCCAGGATGCGTTCGACGTGGTTCTCCGCGGTGCGCTGGGCGATCGTGAGGCGGGCCGCGATGTCCTTGTTGGTGAGGCCTTCGGCGACCAGTTCCGCGACCTGGCTCTCGCGCTTCGTCAGTCCCGGCACCCCGGCCGACTCGTCCAGGACGTAGGCCAGTGCCTCGTCCACGGTGGTGCGCGCTCCGCGGCGGAACTCACGGTCGAAGGCGGCGACTCCCAGTGCCTCCCGTACCTCGGCGTCCAGGCGCAGGTGCTGCGTGCGCATGAACGGTGCCGCGCCGAGCCGCCCGCCCAGCGACTCCCACAACAGGTGCAGCACACCCAGGAGCCGGGCCGCGCGCCGCGGGGCGTCCCGGGCGCTCCAGGCGATGACCTCCACGCACATGGCCACGTCCCACCAGTCCTGGAAGGGGCGCAGCCGGGCGATGGCCGCCCCGGCCCGCGCGGTCGCGTCGGCGGGTTCGCCCGCGCGCAGGGCCAGCAGTGCGCGGGCGAGCAGGGCCATCCCGTGCAGCCAGGACTCGCCGTGTGCGAGGGCGGCCGCCTCGACCTCGCCGCACGCCTCGGCGGCCGCGGCGGCCTCGCCCCCGTAGGCGTGCGCGATGGCGAACTTGACCCGGCACTCGAGCGCCGCGTCGAGGCAGCCCAGCTCGCGGAAATCGGTGCGCGCCCGCGCGAACAGCTCGGCGGCGTTCGCGAAGTTCCCGCGCCAGACGGCGAGGATCCCGTGGTGGTGCCGCACCCACGCCGACTCGCGCCGGTGACCCCCGTGCCCGGCCGCTTCCCGCGGACCGGCCAGGTCCCGATGGGCCTCGGGGCTCAGCAGCTCAGGTTGTTGCCCGGTACGGTGCCGAGCAGTTGGGTGAAGCGCTGGTAGGCGTTGATCCGGCTCTGCACCTGTGCGGGGGCATGGTGCCCGGCCCGTTCTGGGTGTTCCAGTACCAGAGCGCGGTCTTCCAGGCGACCGCCGGATCGGTCCGCACCAGGTTGGGGTGGCGCAGCAGGTCGATGCCGAGGGCGTCGCCGGCCGCCTTGTAGCTGAAGTTCCAGCTCAGCTGGATCGGGCCGCGGCCGGGGACGCGGCGCCGGGGCGGCGAGTGGCCCTCCCGTCGGCCGGTCCGACGAGAGGGCCGGGGCGGGCCGGGGTGCGGGCCTTTTTGGCGAGGCCGTAGCCGCCGACCGCGGCGTACACGGTGTCGGCGACGTGACGCGGCGCGGAGTCCGTGGTGGTGGTGACGGGCGGTTCGCTGCCGTTCGGGTCGCGCAGGTTGAGGGTGGTCGAGCCGCCGCCGTCCATGTTGACGGCGTCGACCAGGTTGAGCGCCTTGAGCAGCTGGGCGAGCTCGCTGCGGGTGGCCCCGGCGGCGAGGGGCGCGGGGCCGCCCTTCTGTCCCTCGACGGTGACGAAGAAGAGGTGGCCGAAGCCGTCCGCGCCGCCGGCGGTGCGCCAGGCCCGCGCGGTGTCACCGGGCACCTGGTAGACGACCGTGGCGTCGCGGATCAGGACGTCGCCGACGGGGGTGGCGTACATCGCCGGGTCGATCGGCCGCTCGACGGCGCCGGCCGGGGCGCGGCCGAACCAGGTGTCGGCGACGGTGTCGCCGAAGCGGGTGTCGGTGACCACCGTGTGCAGGCTGACCGGCCTGCCGGCGCAGGCGTTGTCCCAGAGCCAGGCCGCGCCGTCGCCGGTGCCCTCCAGGGCCCGTCCGCCGGGCGGCACGTCGTGGCCGCCGCGCGGGGCGTCGGAGACGATGCCGCCGGCGGTGGCGCCGGGGCGGAAGCAGGCGGTGGCGACGCCCGCCGCGTTGAACAGCACCTCGACGCCCGGGTCGTCGTCCGTGGTGGTGGCGGTCTGCTTGAGCAGGTCGGCGGCCGGCGTCCTCGCCCCGAACTCGGGGGTGAACTCGACGATCTCCGACGGGTCGAAGCAGACGCCGCCGGCGACCGTCACGTCCGTGTTGGCGGGGTCGGTGTTGCGCAGGCAGTGGCCGGCCCGGCCGGGGAGCCGGTTGACGCCGTCGACCTTGCGGCTGACGGTGGCGTCGTCGGAGAGCCGCACGGTGAGCGCGGTGCCGAGCTCGGTGATGTACGGGCGGCCGTTCTGCAGCATCAGCACGGAGTTGGCGGGGCGCAGCCCGACGGCCTTGCCGGTGACGGGGTCGTAGGCGTAGCGGCCTCCGCCGGCCTCGCTGAGCAGCCGCCCGTTCTTCATCGAGGTGCCGCCGAGGTCGCCGAGGTAGATCCGGGCGGTCTGGTCGAGGACCACGCCGTCGTCGAAGTAGCCGCCGTTGACCCCGAGGTAGGGGCGACGGCTGGTCACGCCGGTGGTCTGCTCCAGCATCTCCTGGACGGTCTGCGTGGTGTACATGCCCTGCCCGATCGAGCCGTCGAAGGTGATCGGGGCCCGGTTCGGGTCGATGTCCATGACGTTGACCGTCCACGTGCGGTCGGCGTCCTGGTAGACGGTGCGGGTGATCCCGGGGAAGGGCGTGGTGGCCGCGGCCTGGGCGAGGGTGATGGCGCCCAGGACGATGTCGCCCGGGTTGGTGTCGCCGGTCGCCGCGCCGGCCAGGCCGCTGCCGGGGACGGCGAGGACGGAGGCCGCCAGGCCGAGGGCGGTGGCGGTCCGGATCGCGGCGGCCCGCCGGACGAGGGTGTGCTTCATGAGGGGGCTCCCGGTTCAGCAGAAGTCGGTGGCGGGGCGGCCGTTGGCGGCGACGACCAGACGGTCGGAGCTGAGCGTGCCGGCGTAGGGCGCGGGGACGAAGGTGCTGTCGCCGCTGAGGACGACGAAGGCCCGGTAGGTGGAGCCGTTGGCGGTCCAGGAGCCGGTGAGCCCGTTGTCCGGGTAGAAGCAGGCGTGCTTGGCGGTGTGGTTGAAGACGGAGACCGTGCGGTCGTTCCACTCGGCGCCGTAGTCGCGGACCTCGTCCTCGGTGAGGGAGGTCATCGCGCCGCAGCCGCCCCCTCCTCCGCGAACAGGCAGAGCCGGCCGGTCTCGCAGCGCTCGTAGCCGGTGAAGCAGCCGGCCTTGGACTTGGCGCCCTTGACGGAGGTGACCTTGCCGTCCAGGTGGGTGCCGAGGTCGGCGAGGTCGGCCTGGCCGCCGGGCCGGACGGCCTGGACGGTGCCGCCGTAGGCGCCGTCGGCGTAGAGGCAGGCCCAGTAGGCGGACTGGTTGTCCACCGAGCGGGCCCGGTCGTTCCAGGCGGGGTCGACGCCCTGGACGGGGACCCGGGGGTCGTTGGCGAGCTCGGCGCCCTGGCCGCCGTTCTGGTCGTAGAGGCAGAAGCCGCCGACGGCGCAGTGGCTGGTCCAGCTCGCGGCGGTGGCCCGGGTGCCGGGCAGGAAGGCGATCACGAGCGCCACGAGCAGGATGCCCACGACGGCGCGCGGGAGGTGTTGCCTCACGGCGGAGTTCCCCTTTCGGTGAAGCGGTGGTCGGAACACGGTGGAACGCAGGGCGCGGGGCGGGGGGGAGGGCGGGCATGCCCCCAGGAAGCGCTATCCCCCCCCGGAAGACG
>NZ_JBHVJT010000029.1:50060-87668 GCF_042798815.1 Kitasatospora sp. NPDC057738
GGGGGGGGGGGGGTGTTTGGCGGGTGTGTTTTTTTTTTTGGGGGGGGGGGGGGGGAGAAGGGGGGGAGAAGGAGGGGGGGGGGCGGGACGCCTCCCCTCCCCCCCGCCCCGGGCTCCCGGCCCGGTCAGGGACCGGTGGTCGTCGGGATCTCGGTGTTGTAGTCCGCGAGCCTGGCGATCTGAGCCGCACTCAGGATCCCCTGGTAGGCCCAGACGTCGTCCAGCTCGCCGGAGAAGTACTCGCCCCAGGTGCCGGCACCCGTCCTGGCCCGCCCGAACTGCAGGCCCGGGCCGGCGTCGAAGGGCCGCCTGGCCGGGCCCCACGAGGTCCGCGAGACACAGGAGTCGCCGCTGGTGCAGAGCTGGTTCTCCGGCTGCCCGTTGACGTACAGCGACAGCTGTCCCGCCAGGGCGTCGTACGTCACCGCGAGGTGGGTCCAGTTCTCCAGCACGCTCGTGGCGGGGGAGTGGGCGACCACGGTGCGGCCGGTGGTGGCGCCGTCGCCGGTGTTCACCTCGGCCTGCCACTCGCCCAGGTGGGCGCCGGTGGCCGGATCGTCCTTCAGGTAGTGCCAGCGCACGGTGACCGCGTCGCCGTTGGCGCCCGCCTGGGAGAGCACCGTCATGTCCCGGGTCGGGACGCCGGCGGTGTCCGCCCACGCGGCGAGGGTGAAGCTCTGGTCGGCGTGCAGCGGGGTGGTGGCGCTCTGCGCGTAGCCCTTGACGCCGTCCAGCTGGAGTGTGCCAGGAGTGAGGAGGAGCCCGCCGCCCGGGTTGGTCCTCGCGCCGTCGCCGAACTGCGCTCCGGAGGCGGTGCTGTTGTCGTCCGGCGAGACGAGCGGAGAGCCGGCCGCGGTGTCGAGTCGCCAGCGGCCCACCAGCTGCGGTCGCTGCTTGACCAGGTCGGCGGCCTCGGTGGCGGTCACCACCCGGTCGTAGAGGCGGACGTCGTCGATGTCGCCGTCGAAGAAGTCGCCGTTCCTGCCTTCCCGGCTGATGGCGCCGATCTGCACCGGGCCGGGGTCGGGCCAGGGCGTGGTCTGGACGTAGTCCGTCTCACCGACCAGCGTCCCGTTGATGTACAGGCGCAGCTTCTGCGCGGTGGCGTCGGAGACGCCGAGCAGGTGCGTCCACTGGCCCTCGTTCGGGCCGAAGCAGGGGATGCCGTTGACCGGCCCCGTGCAGACCGGCTGGACGGCGCGCACCAGGGTGTCGGCGGCGCTGTCCTCCTTGTAGCGCCCGAAGATCCACTTCTTGCTGTAGGCCGAGTAGTAGAGGGAGAACTCGTTGTTGTGGGCCCCGATCTGGTCGAGCACCACGCGCGCGGCGGTGTCGCCGTCGGCGAGCTTGGGCAGACGCACCCAGCTGGAGACGGAGAAGCTCCTCGTCCCGTCGACCACCGGCCGCGCGGTGCGGGCGTAGCCGCTGGTGCCGTCCAGGCGGATCGCCTTGTCGGCGACGCCGGGGATGCCGAGCTGCGCCGCGCCGGAGACCGTGAGGTCGTCGGACTCCGACGCGCCGGGTGCGGTGCGGGCGTTGCCGTCGAGGTGCCAGACCGCCTTGGCCGGGAGGCCGGTGGCGAGCTGCCGGTCGGCCGCCACGTCGGTGGCCTCGCTCGCGGACAGCGCGCGGTCCCAGACCTTCACCTCGTCCAGCGCGCCCGACCACGGGTCGTTGTAGCCGCTGCGGTAGCGCATCCGGCCGAGCTCCAGCGACCCCCGGGCCGACCAGGAGGCCGGGGCGGCCACCGGCGCACCGGCCGGCACGCCGTTGACGTACAGCATCACGGTCCTGGCCGCGGCGTCGTACACGCCGGTCAGGTGCGTCCACTGGTTCAGCGCCGCCGGACCGGTGGCGCCGGCCAGTTGGTAGCCGTAGCCGACGTCGTCCGTGCTGACCGTCTCGAAGGCCCAGCCGCCGTTGCGCACGCCGAGGCTGAAGCCGGGCATGTACGACCCGGACTGCGAGACCGCCGAGCGGTTGCGGTCGGCGTTGGCGAGCTTCACCCAGGCCGAGACGGTGAAGCTCCTGGCGGTGTCGAGCACCGCGCCCTGGGTGCTCGCGTAGCCGTTGGCCGTGGCGTCGAAGGCCAGGGCCTCGCCCAGGTGCCCGGGGGACTGCGGGCTCGCGCCGGAGCCCAGCGTGGCGTCGGACCCGCCGCCCGTGCCGGTCAGCCTGGTGCCGGAGGCGTCGTCCATGGACCACCCGGCGCGCTGCGGCTGGCCGGCCAGGACGTTGAAGTAGTACGTCTCGGGCTGCGAGGCGTTGCCCGAGCCGTCGATCGCGCGGGCGGTGAGGGTGTGCAGGCCGGGTTTCTCCGGCAGAAGGTTCACCGTGGCGGCCGCGCCGCCGCTGACGGCCACCTCGTTGGTCAGGGCCGTGCCGTCCACCACCCACTGGTACTTGGCCACGTCGGTGGCCTTCGACCTGACGGTGAAGCTTCCGTAGCGGCCGACGCCGTCGGTCCAGGGCAGGGCGGCGGTGGCGTCCGAGGAGCCCGGGTAGGACGAGGACGTGATGGCGGGGCCGTCGGGCGCGGTGGTGTCGACGGAGAAGTAGCAGTCGGTCGGGTCGCCGTCCGAGGACCACGGCCCCCACTCGGCGCCGTCCCAGGCCCGCACCTCCCAGCCGTACTGGCCCTTCGCGGGCGCCGGCAGCGCGGGCAGGGTGATCGAGAAGGCCGAGCCGGAGGCCTTGAAGGTGTCGGAGCCGGGCGCGGTGCCCTCCGCGCCGGTGGACCACCAGCGGCGCCGGAAACCGGTGGTGCCGTCGTCCCAGGCGGCGGCGAACTGGAGGCCGACCGCCTCGCCGTCCGGGTCACCGGCCTTCGCGGTGAGCTGGGGCCACTTGTTGAGCTTGACCCCGGTGGACACGCACATGCCGGGCGACATGGTCAGGTCGCTCATCGGGGTCTGGCGCGGAGGCACGTTGTAGCGGACCCGCAGCGCGGCGTCGTCGGTGAACTTCTTCCAGCCGTAGAGGTCGCTCTCGTCGCGGGCCCGCAGCCCGAAGGTGGTGGACGACCAGCCCCAGTTGGCCGCGTCCTGGACCAGGTCGCGGACCGGGCCCGAGTCGCCGCCGAACTCCAGCTGGCCGGCCGGGCAGTCACCGCTCCAGCCCTTGGCCGTCCAGATGGTCTGCAGGTAGCGGTTCCAGAACCCGCTGCCGTTCTGGCTGTCCCAGGTGAGGCCCGAGCTGATGTAGCCGGTGTTCCAGAGCTCGACCGGCGTCTGGTGGGTGCAGTCGAAGGACCAGCTCTCGTTGGCGACGAACTCGGCGCTGAGGATGTGCTTCCCGGCGAACTGGCTGGTCGGCACCTGGAAGAACGCCCGCTTCACGTCACGCGGCTGACAGCGCGAGGTGTCACCGCAGTACCCGACGCCCCAGTCGCCGACGTACTTGCCGTTGTAGGTGAAGTGCCAGTACGACTGCGAGTGCCAGTACTGCGAGACGCCCGCCCAGTCGCCGGCGTGCGGCGTGCTCCAGGCCGGGTCGATCATGACCGGGTAGACCGTGCCCGGGTCGTCCAGCATGGACCGGTCCGGGGTGAGGACCATCCCGTCCTGCGTCTTCGGCAGCTCCACGCCGATCCGGGCCACCTTCGCCCCTTCGCCGGGGGCGGCCAGGGACGGGGCCTCGGGCGCTTGGGCCGCGGGTGCCTGGGCGGCGGGCGCCTGCGCCGCGAGCGATCGCTCCTGCGGGCGGGAGGTCTGCGCGGGCTCGGCGGCCGGCGCCACCTTGGTGGCGGAGTCCCACATCACCGGGGTCGGGGCCTCGAAGACCGTGCCGCCGGCGCCCTTGTCGACGGCCGTCATCGAGCCGTCCGCGGCCTGCGCGACCGTCAGGCCGTCGCCCTGGAGGCCGAGCCGGAGCCGCCCGAGCTCGGGGTTCTTCGCGGCCTGCGGGGTGTGCACCACGAGGACCTGGGTGAACCCGGTCCGGGTCGCGGTCAGCCGCAGGTCCACGTCCGGCAGGACCGAGTGGTACTCGGCCGTACTGCCCTTCAGGTCGGGCTTGGGCAGCGGCTTGGGCCAGCTGAGCTTCAGCTCCCGGCCCGCCGAGGCCATCCGCACCAGCGGACGGCCGCTGCCGCCGCCCGAGAACTCCACCTCGGCCGTCGCCGCCTTGGCCGCCACCACGCCGCCCGGCCGCTCGGTGAGGGTCGGGTCGATGTCCACCCAGGTACCGCCCCGGCGCACCCAGTGCGGCTGGACGTACGTCGTCGTCACCAGCTGTCCGTCCGGCTGCGCGACCGTGTCACTGGACTCGCTCCGCTTCTGCGCGACGTCCACCGGCTTGCCCGTCCGCCGTGCCTCGGCGACCGCGAGGCCCTCCGGCCCCTCGGCGGAAACCGCACCGGCCGCCGTCGCCCCCTGACCGGGCCCGGTGCCCACGGCACCCGCGCCGCCCGCGGCGGTCGCCGGAACGACCCCCGCCCCGAGCAACGCCCCCACGGTCAGCGCGGCGGCGAACCAGCCCTGGGCGAATCGCCTCCACCTTTTTCTTTGCACTGTTAACCAATTCGAGATCGACCGACATCGTGAAATGACGGCACCGAATCGGGCCTGCGGGGAGGTCCACGGAACGGGTGAAACCGATGGGGACGCGGCCGGAATCGGAGACATCCCGCCTGGTCGGGCATCGGGTCCGCACTCGATGTCCCGAGCGCGCCGTCGTGTGCGCCCCGTGAAGGCCGTTTCCTCGGCGCCAGGGCAGAACTGTAGGGGGCGCGGGCGGTCGGTAGGCCGGGGCGACCTGTCCGGGCGCCTGTCTCACGCCTGTCTCACGGCTCTGACCTGCTGTTGTTCAAGTCGGAAAGGCACGGAATTGGAGACACCGAGGGGGGATCGGAGGGTTCGACAGGGGGGTCCTGGTGCCCGGATCGGCTCTCCCGTCCGGCATGCAGGTTCGTATACGATTCTTGAATCACTGCTGACGGAACCCAAGTCGAAAGGATTTCAGGGAATTGACCAGGATGCGTTTCGCGCCGTGCGCGCGCCGACCGGGATCGTACGGTGCGGTGTGGCACCGTACGGGGTGGTGCGGCGCCCGCCGGTCGCGATGATCGCCTCGGCCCGGAAGAACGCGATGTAGTCGATCGGCGAGCCGATCGGCGGCCCGCCCGGCGCGGCATTGCGCATGCCGACCAGCGCGAACAGGGTCGCCGCCATCCCGCCCACGACGGGGACCGGAAGGCCCTACGGCGCGATCTCGAACGCGGGCGGCTCGAGACCCGCGAGGCAGCCGGTGTCCGGTGCGGTCGGGGTGTCGAAGAACGACCGTGTGATCGACTGGGCGCACGGCGAGTCGGCGAAGACCACGTGGGCGACGTAGGGGACCGTCACCTCCGTGGAGCGGCTGAGCGTGCGGGCGGCGTACGGCCCGCTGCTCGGTGCGGTCTGGGCGTCGAACCCGCCAGAGAGCACGAGGGTCGGGACGTCGCTGTCCGTCACGTCCCGGATCGAGTCCGGCGCGGCGGGAACGTCCCAGGCACGGCAGTCCGCCTGGAGGAAGGCGAGCAGCGGGGCATTGGCCACCACCGACCGGGGGAAGGACGGGAAGGCGCGGTGCCCCGCCCGCATCACGTCGGCCCGGCTCTCGAACGGCGTCCACTCGCTGCAGAAGACGCCGTAGGCGAGCCCGTGGGAGACTCTGCCGACGGCCTGCGGGCTGAGCTTGCCGCCCGCCCACTGCTCGGCGATCCGCCGGGGGTCGCCGTGGGCCAACTCGTCGATGGAGCGGGGCACTCCGGCCGCCAGATGGGTGGCGGAGACCAGCCAGTTCACCAGGACCCCGCCGTCCAGTACGACCTCGACCGGCTCCGGGTGGCCCGGGACGGTGACGGTGGTGCTGACCGGGTCGGCTTCGAGCTCACCGACGAGGCGCTCGAAGGTGCCCTTCAGGTCCGGGTAGCGGTCGGCGCAGGCGGGCTGCCGCGCGCAGGCCCCGAACAGGCCGTCGAAGCCCTCGCGCGCCGCCTTCCACGTCACGGCCCCGCCCGCCAGGGACGGCGGCAGCACGCCGTCGATGCCGACCGAGCGGATGCCCTCCGGGTGCAGGCGCAGGTAGGTGAGGGCCAGGTCGGTGCCGTACGAGATGCCGAAGACGTTCCACCGCTCGACACCCAGCGCCCTGCGCAGGTCCGCGTAGTCGGCGGCGCTCTCGGTGCTGTTGTAGGCGCCGAGCTCGGCGCCGCGGCCCTCCAGTTCGTCGTGGCAGGCCCGCGTCGCCCGGACGTGCAGGCGCCCGGTGGAGCGCGCGCCGTAGACGAGGTCGAGGGCGCTCGCGTTGAACTCGTCGATGTTCGGGCAGGTGAGCGCCGGGTCGGCCGAGTAGGTCCCGCGCTGGGACATGAAGATCACGTCCCGGTCGCGGTTCAGGTCGCCGTTGAGCGCCAGGGGGATCTCGGAGACCGCGTCGTCGCCGGGCCCGCCGGCGAGCCACACGATGGGGTCGTCGGCCTTCCGGTGGGTGGCCGGCACGATCGCGACGCCGAGGGTGATCTTCCGTCCCTCGGGGTCGTCCCGGTCCTCGGGCACGGTGAGCGTTCCGCAGCGGGCCCCCGTCAGCGCGGGGGACGGGTCGGCGGTCCTCGGGCAGGGGCCCGGCGCGTAGCGGGCGTGGCCCGCCGTCCGGGCGACGGTGCCGAGGGGCTCCCCGGCGCCGGACGCCGCCCGGGCGGGCGCCGCGGCCGGGCCGGTGGCGAGGCCGGTGAGGAGACCGGTGACGAGGCTTTGGACGAGGACGGCGGCGGTGGCCCCGGCCAGGGTGGTCAGCGGCCGTCGCGCGGTGCGCCGGTGCCGGGCTGGGCGGATGGACATCATGCGGACTCCGGGCCGGGGGTGATGGTGAACGGTTCGGGGGCGAGCCCGGCCACGCAAGCGGTGTCCGGCGGCGCGGTCGGATCCGCCAGGAAGGAGGCCAGGACGCTCTGCGCGCAAGGGGACTGGGGTACCACCCAGTGGCCGATCCCGGGGATCCGCACGGTGGTCGAGCGGGACAGCGTCCGGGCCGCGTACGCGCCCCAGGCCGCCCCGGACTTGGCGTCGAAGGTGCCGGAGAGGACGAGCGCGGGCACGTCGCTGACGGTGGCCACCCGCTGGACGCCGGTGCGGTCCGGGACGTCCCAGGCCCGGCACACGCCGTACTCGAAGGGCAGCTGCGGTGCCTGCGCCAGCACCCGGCCCGGCCAGCCGGGGAAGGCCTCGCGGCCGGCCTCCAGAACGTCGGAACGCGAGTACCCCGGCACCCACTCGCTACACGCCACCGACTGGGTCAGGCCGTGGCCGATCTCGCCGACCGGGGTCTTCGCGCCGGCGGCCTGGGCCCGTGCGAAGCGCTCCGGATTCCCGTCGGCGAGCTCGTCGAGCGCCGCGGGGACGTCGACGGCCTTCACGGAGTTGGCGACCAGCAGGTTCACCAGGGCGCCCCCGTCGAGGACGACCTCCACCGGCTCGCCGCCCGACGGCGGCCGCGCCGCCAGCCGCAGCGGACCCGCCTCCAGGCGCCGGACCTGCTCCGTCAGCGTGTCCGGGAGGTCCGGGTAGCGGCTCCCGCAGACGGGCTGCGCCGCACACGCCGCGAGGATCGCCCCGATGCCCTCCCGGGCGCTGTCCCAGGTCCACGGCAGGCTCACGATGTCCGGGGGCACGACCGAGTCGATCGCGACCGAGCGGATCCCCTCGGGGTGTCGCCGCAGGTGGGTGAGGGCCAGTTCGGTGCCGTACGAGTACCCGTAGACGTTCCAGCGGTCGACGCCCAGCGCCTCGCGCAGATCGGCGAAGTCGTCGGCGTTCTCGGTCGTGTTGTAGGCGTCCAGATCGATGCCGTCGGCCGTCAGCCGGTCGTGGCACTGTCTCGCCGCACGTACCAGCCGCCGCCCGGTCGACGGCGCGTCGTAGCGCAGCCCGACGGACTCCGCGGTGAACCGGTCGATCTCCGGGCAGAGCAGGGCCGGCTGGGAGTGGAGCGTGCCGCGCTGGGCCATGACGATCAGCTCGCGGTCTCGGTTCACGCCGGAATCGAGGAGGAAGGGGACGCTCCCGAACGCGTCGCCCCCGGGCCCGCCTTCCATGAACACCACCGGGTCCCCGGCCGGCGTCGCCGAGACGGCCGGGATGATCGCGACGGCCAGCCGGATGGTGCGTCCGGTGCGGTCGGCGCGGTTCTCCGGGACCTCCAGCATGCCGCAGCGCCCGGGGACCGGCTCGGGGGTCCGCGGGCAGGCGCCGGGCACGAACCGTGCCGCGGTTCCCGACAGGGGAGCGCGGACGGCCGGTGACACCGCACCGGCCGGCGTCGGGCCGGCCGCCCCCAGGACGGCCAGACCGGCCGTGGCGAGCGCTGTCCCGGTGCGTGCGCCCCGGGAGCCTCGCCGTCCCCACCGGTGTCGCGCCGGTATTCGCCCGGACCGGGCGCTCCCGTGGACGGACGGCGGGTGGCCCGGGCTGTCGCCCTGTCCCATCATGTGGTCCCGTCTCTCTCACGGCCCCGGAACGGACGGCGCCGCGTGGTGCCGGCCGCCGCCGCACGGTTCGTCCGGGGACTGCGCAGCCCAGCCTCGGGCCGCCGGGAGACGGCCACCACTCGTGGGCTCCACTCGGAGCAGTGGCCGCTCCGGCCGCGGCGGGCGGCGTGGCCGCCCGGGCCGAGGCCGCGGTCACAGTGCGACTACAGCACGGTCCTCACCTCGGGCCGGATCCAGTCGCCGGGCCAGCGCCGGTGCCTGGGGCGGCGTCCAGGCGAACAACTACCGATGTGCTCCGCCGAGGCCGACCGGCCGGGCGCGTCGTGGGCGGGTGGCCCCGTCCACTGCCAGGGACGCCGGCCGTCCGCAGCAGCAGCCCACTGCCGACGGGGAAGCCCGTTCCGGGCGACGCCGGATCCTGGGGCTGCGCCTTCTCCAACGGCTGCCGAACCGGGCGTTGCTGCGCACACCCCGCCGGCGCTCGAGTACTGAGCCCGGCACAGCGGCGTGTCAGGGCCCTTCCGGTTCCGCCCGGGTGCCCGGGACCGTCTGGGCCGCCGGTTCGGACGGCTCCATGCAGGTTCCGCACGCCGGTGCAGGGTTCCGGCGTGGACTCGGACTTCCTGTCTTGCTGTCTGACAGGTTCACGCGCTGATCATGCGACGCCCGGTGACGTCGCGTCAAGGCCGGATTCATGCCCTGCCGTGCAGGTGGGGGCATCGGCGTTCTGCGATCGCCCGCCCTCGGCTCCGCTCGTGCACGGACCCTCGCGGCGTGACAAGTCCACTACTGATCGGATTTGATCGTACGACTCTCGCAGGGCAGGCTCGGTGCCGCACAGTGGCGGAACCGCCACGGTCCGGCACGGAGGGAGCCGCATGTCCGGGACCGAAGACAGCAAACCGGCCGCACACGTCGTCGTCGGGTACACCCCGCAGGACGGTTTCGTCGCCGTCCAGCTCAATCCGCCACCAGCGGAGTACGTGTGGCACGACCGGCAGGCCGAGCACCACCAGGAACGGTTCGGGCCGGGTAACGGCTACCAGCAGTGGCTCGCCGTCGATGCCGCGACCGGTGCCGTCTGGTTCGGGGACACCGACTGGCGAACGCGGGACGAGGACGCCGACCTCTGGTTCCCGGGACACCGCCGGGCCACGGTCGGCGATGGCGCTCTGCCTTCCCCGGCGGTCTTCGCCCTCCCGCTCACCCACCGCGCTGTTGACGACCAGGGCACCGACACCTGGCGCTTCTTCGGTGCCGAGGAGCTCCACGCACTGGTCCGGCGGGTACTGCCCCTGGTCCAGCGGGTGATCGGCTCGCTGCACCGTGTGGGCCCCGGCGAGGATCTGGAATGGTCCGCCGAAGCCGCCACAGCCTGGACCGATCTCGAACAGGCTTGCCGGTACACGCTCGACGAGACGGGAACGGTGGTCTGGGCCGAACCCCGCATGAGTCCGGTTCCCGCATGGCGGGTCGAGGTGGCCGACTTCCTCGCCCGGAATCCGGAGCTGTGCGACCCGGCTTGGGCGACGGCCACCGACGCCGAGTTGGACGGCTGCGCCGCTTACGAACCCGAATCCGGTTACGGCGGCGTTCCGGGACGGATGTGCGCTCCGGCGGGCGTTCGGATCGAGGAAGGTTACGCGTTCTACGGTCACCGCGCGGCTCTGTACGCCCACCGCGCGGCCGCCTGCGGCGACCGCGTCCCGGTCGAGGCCGGGCTCTGGCTGCGGACCAGCGATGCCGGACGGAGCAGCTGGGAGAGCGCGAAGGTCGTGGGAGCGAGTCTCGCCGACGCCCCTGACTGCGTGTTGGACCACCTCGCCGAGACGTTCCGCGGCGCTGCGGCCGACGACGGCGTGGTCCTCACCGGCCTGACGGCCTACCTGTGGCAACAGCGGGCCGAGGAAAGGGCGGCGGTGGACGACATGCTCGCCGCCACGGGGGAGGAACTCAAGCGCCTGGAGGAGTTGCTCAAGGACGTCCGCCTGGTCCGGAACACGGTCCTGACCCGAGTCCTCAGCTGGACCGACGGGCGGGACGACGAGGTGATCGCCCGTCTCGCGGCGATGTCCCCCGTCGCCGTGGCCGAGTGGCGTGAGCGGCTCACCGCCGACCGGAGCATCCCCTCGGGGGCGTGAGCGGTTGCCCGGAGGGCCGGCCCACGGGCGGCCGGCATCCTTCGGCCGCGCACTCGTCGCGGCGTCGCCCCGGCTCATGAGAGGGCGGCCAGTGCCTGCGCGGCGAGCATCCGTTCCAGGGCCAGGAGGGCGCGCGGGGCGTGCCGGGTGTCGATGCGGACGGTGTAGATGAAGCGCGTCAGCTCCGGACCGGCGAGGGGACGCGCCACGACCTGGGTGATGCCCGGGGGAAGGGCCAGCCTCGGCATGACGGCGACGCAGAGGCCGGCGGAGACGAAGCCGAGCACGGTGTTGAAGTCGTCGCCGTCGTATTCCAAGCGGGCCTGGAAGCCCGGCGTCTTGGCCATCTGGGCGAGCAGTTCCAGGCGCAACGCGGCCTCCGGAGCCGCGATCCACGTCTCGGACGCGAGGTCTGCCAGGTCGATGACGTCCCGGTGGGCGAGGTGGTGGTCCGCCGGGACGACTGCCACGACCGGGTCCCGTGCGACCAGCAGTCGGCGCAGCGTCCGGGGCGGTGGCACCGGAATGAAGTCGTAGTCGTAACTGAGGGCCAGGTCCATGTCCCCCCGCTTGAGCCGGTTGTAGCCGGCGTCCGGTTCCACCTGGGAGAGGCTGACCTGCACGTCCGGATAGATCGAGTGGAGCTCCGCCAGCGCCTTCGGGACGATGCCCGCGGCGGAGGAGGCGAAGGCGCCGAGCCTGATCCGTCCGGCCGTGCCGGCACGCATGGCGTCGAGTTCCACGGCCGCCGCCGCCAGTGCGCTCCGCACGCGCTGCTCGGCGTCGAGGAGGACCCTGCCGGCCGGGGTGGCGCGCACGGGTCGGCGCTCGATCAGGATGAGGCCGGCGCGGCGTTCGAGTTCGGCGATCTGTTGCGATACGGCGGGTGCGCTGTAGCCCAGCTCGCGGGCGGCGGCGTTGAAGGAGCCGTGGCGGACCACGGCTTCGAGGGTGGCGAGCAACCGGGGGTCGAGTCTCTGCACGGAGTTAAGGCTCACTTATCTGTCGCGAAGATGTCTTTTCTTGTGCTTAAGCATGAACGGCAGCAGGATTCTTGCTCGCGGCCCGAATGCGCAAGCCTCCGCCCCCGGGTCCGCGACCCACCCCACCCGCCTCGGGCGCGTCCGTGTGCCCGAGGGGCCGTGCACCCCCTCCTCCCCAGCCCGCCCGCACCCGCCTCCGTCGAGCGGATGGGCCGGGGGGAGACGGCCGTCGACGATCGACCCCCGCCCCCTGGAAGGAAGTGGTATGCCCAAGCCACTCATCGGACTGACCACCTACCTCGCCGATGCCCAGTGGGGGGAGTGGGAGCTGCCCGCCGCACTGCTTCCCGCGGCGTACGTCAGCTGCCTCCAGGCGGCGGGCGGCCGTGCGGTCCTGCTGCCGCCGGACGCGCCGGAGGCCGCGCCCGACGTCGTCGCGCGTCTGGACGCGATCGTCCTGACCAGCGGTGAGGACGTGGATCCCGCGTTGTACGGGGCGCGGCCGCATCCGTGCACGGGACCGCCGGTGCGCGAGCGCGACCGGTGGGAGCGGGCCGTGCTGGCCGAGGCTCTCGCGCGTGACGTGCCGGTGCTCGGAGTCTGCCGCGGAATGCAGTTGATGAACGTGCACGCGGGCGGCACCCTGATCCAGCACCTCCCCGAGAGGCTGGGTCACCACGGGCACAACCTGCACGGCGGGCACTTCTCCCCCCACGCCGTCACCACGGTGCCGGGGACGCGGATCGGTGCGCTCCTTCCAGGGACCCGCAAGGTCGCCACGCACCACCACCAGGCGGTGGAGTCCCTCGGGGCCGGCCTGATCGTGGCCGCCCGCACGGCGGACGGCACCGTCGAGGCGATCGAGAGCACCCGGCACCGCTTCGCGGTCGGCGTGCAGTGGCATCCCGAGATGGCCTTCGACTCGGCGGTGGTGCATGCTCTGGTGGCCGCGGCCAGGTCGACGTCGACCCCTGCGCCGACTCGCGTCGGCGAGCGAGAGGTGCGTGTGCGGCCGAGTTCACCGGAGGTCTCGCGGACGACTCCGGGGTCTTGACACCACGGCGCTCCGAACCCCAGGATCAGCCCGTGAACCTGTCAGACAGCCAGACAGGTGGGGCGATCCCGCGGCGCGTCAGCGCGATGGAAGCGGTCTTCGGCCACCTGCGCAGCGCCATCGAGCGCGGTCAGTACGCCGTGGGGGACAAGCTCCCCTCGGAAGCAGAGCTGTGCCGGACCCTGGAGGTCAGTCGGCCCGTGCTGCGGGAGGCACTCCGTGCCCTGCAGGCCATGGGCCTGACGGTCTCGAAGACCGGAAAGGGCACCTTCGTCGTGGCGAACACGGTCGAGGAACCCACCTTCGGCGACTACGCGGCCGGCGACCTCCTGGAAGTCCGCCGGCACGTCGAGATCCCGGTCGCCGGCTACGCGGCGCTTCGCCGGACCCCGGAGGACCTGGACCACCTGGCCCACTTGCTCGACCGGATGGAGCGGGAGACCGACACCACCGCGTGGGTCGCCCTGGACACCGTGTTCCACCTGGCGGTGGCCGAGGCCTCCCGCAACCCGGTGTTCCGCCGGGTGATCGAGGAGATCCGTGACGCACTGGCGCGTCAGTCGACCTTCCTCAACGAATTCTGTGGTAGGCGCGAGCAGTCCAACTGCGAGCACCGGGCGATCGTCGAGGCCCTGATCGACGGTTCCGAGACCGACGCCGTCGAGGCGATGTCCCACCACCTCCACCGCGTGGAGGCCACCCTCACCGACATCGTGCGCCCCCAGCGGGCGGACACCCCAAGAGAAGGCAGAGCCGAGGCGTGAGCGAGCAGTTCCTCAAAGACGAGAAGCGCCCCACGACCCGTCACGTCGACGCCGGTGACGCCGGCTACAGCAAGTCCCTGAAAGCCCGGCACGTCAACATGATCGCCATCGGCGGTGCCATCGGCACCGGGTTGTTCCTCGGCGCGGGCGGCCGGCTCGCCGATGCCGGGCCCTCCCTGTTCGTCGCGTACGCGATCTGCGGAGTCTTCGCGTTCCTCGTGGTGCGGGCGCTCGGCGAGCTCGTCCTGTACCGCCCTTCCTCCGGCGCCTTCGTGTCGTACGCCCGGGAGTTCATGGGGGAGAAGGGCGCGTACACCGCCGGCTGGATGTACTTCCTCAACTGGGCGACCACCGGCATCGCCGACATCACCGCCGTCGCCACGTACACCCACTACTGGCACCTGTTCTCCGACGTTCCCCAGTGGGTGGTCGCGCTCGTAGCCCTGGCCGTCGTCCTCACCGTGAACCTCATCTCGGTGCGGATCTTCGGCGAACTCGAGTTCTGGTTCGCCATCGTCAAGGTCAGTGCCCTGGTCGTCTTCATGGGCATCGGGATCTTCCTGCTCGTCACCCGGCACCCGGTCGACGGCGTCGTACCCGGTCCGTCGCTGATCACCGACAACGGCGGGATCTTCCCCAACGGCCTGCTGCCGATGCTGTTGATCATCCAGGGCGTCGTCTTCGCCTACGCCTCCGTCGAACTGGTCGGCGTGACGGCCGGGGAGACCGAGAACCCCGAGAAGATCATGCCGAAGGCGATCAACTCGATCATGTGGCGCGTGGGCCTGTTCTACGTCGGCTCGGTCGTGCTGCTGTCGATGCTGATGCCGTGGAGTGCCTACACCTCCGGCCAGAGCCCCTTCGTGACGGTGCTCTCCCACATCGGTGTCCCGGCGGCGGGCAGCGTGATGAACCTGGTCGTCCTCACGGCGGCGATGTCCTCGCTCAACTCGGGCCTCTACTCCACCGGCCGCATCCTGCGCTCCATGGCCGTCAACGGATCGGCCCCGCGCTTCACCGCCCGGATGAGCCGCAGCCACGTGCCCTACGGCGGCATCCTGCTCACCAGCGGCATGTGCGTCCTCGGTGTCGGCCTCAACTTCGTGGTCCCCGCCGAGGCGTTCGAGATCGTGCTCAACCTCGCGGCCGTCGGCATCATCGCCACCTGGGGCATGATCATGGTCTGCCACCTGCTGTTCTGGCGGAAGAGCACGACCGGTGAACTGACCCGCCCCGGCTACCGACTGCCCGGCTCGCCCTGGACCGAACTCGTGACGCTGGCCTTCCTCGCCGCCGTCCTGGTCCTCATGTACGCCGAGGGCGGAGCCGGACGCACCACCGTGCTGTGCATACCGCTCATCGCCGCCGCACTCGTCGCCGGCTGGTACACGATCCGCGGGCGCGTCGCGCGCACCGCCGCCGGAGCAGACGACTGAACCCGGGCGGTCCGGGAGGACCGCGCGGACCCACCGCGCGTCCGCCCGGGCCCGCCGCCCGCAGGCACGTAGGCCAGCGCCCCCACACCATCACCGATCGAGGCAGTCATGCTCACCAGCCCCCTCACGGACGCGCCCGCGATCCGTGAACCCCGCCACGCGCCCGTCGCCCACGTCACCCGGAGCGGCGTGGTCGAGAGCACCCACTACGGTTCCGTCGTCGTCCTCGGCGCCGACGGCGAGGTCCGGTTCCAGCTTGGCGACGCGGAGGCCGCGTTCTATCCGCGATCGGCCCTCAAGCCCGTCCAGGCCGTCGCCATGGTCCGCGCGGGACTGCCGCTCGACGGCGAACTGCTCGCCCTGGCGATGGGCAGCCATTCCGGCGAGGGACGCCACCTCGCCGGTGCCCGGCGGATCCTGGAGCTCGCCGGCCTCACCGAGGACGACCTGCGCAACGTTCCGGACCTGCCGTTCGGCCCGGCCGTCCGCGACACCTGGATCCGGGAGGACCGTGCTCCCTCCCGGCTCGCCCAGAACTGCTCCGGCAAGCACGCCGCGATGCTCCACCTCTGCAAGCTCAACGGATGGCCGCTGCAGGACTACGACGCCCCCGAGCATCCGCTCCAGCGGATGATCGCGGAAGTCGTGGAGGACCTCACCGGCCAGCGCATCGCGCGCGCCACCGTGGACGGCTGTGGCACCCCCCTGTTCGCCGTCTCCCTGCGCGGCCTGGCCCGTGCCGCCGCGCGCATCGCCACCGGCGCGCCCGGGACCCCCGAATTCAGGGTGGCGGACGCCCTGCGCAGCCACCCGGAGATGGCCTCCGGTGCGGGGCGGGACATGGCCGAGCTGATGTACGCGGTACCCGGGCTGCTCACCAAGGACGGCTTCGAGGGCGTCCAGATCGCCGCGCTGCCGGACGGCCGCGCCATCGCCCTGAAGATCGCCGACGGGGCGAACCGGGCGCGCGTCCCGGTGGCGGCGGCAGCCCTGGCGCTGGCGGGAGTCGACCCGCGGCTGCTCACCGGGTTCGCGGGGGAGCCGGCGACCGGCGGCGGCCGGCCCGTCGGCGGCGTGCGGCCGGTGGCGGCGCTGGACCCGTCGGCCCTGCTCGCCCCCGCGTGACCCGACCCACCACTCCGAGAAGAGGACCCGCACACACATGACCGCCGCCACCCGCAGCGAACACGACCTGCTCGGGGACCGCGACGTCCCCGCCGACGTCTACTGGGGCGTCCACACCCTGCGCGCCACCGAGAACTTCCCCATCACGGGCACGCCCATCTCCGCCCACCCGCACCTGATCGACGCGCTGGCCGCCGTGAAGGAGGCCGCTGCCCTCGCAAACGAGGAACTCGGCCTGCTGGAACCCGCGAAGGCGGAGGCGATCGTCGCCGCCTGCCGCGAGATCCGCGCCGGCAAGCTGCACGACCAGTTCGTCGTGGACGTCGTCCAGGGCGGCGCCGGCACCTCGACCAACATGAACGCCAACGAGGTCGTCGCCAACCGGGCGCTGGAGCTGCTGGGCCACGCCAAGGGCGAGTACCGGCACCTGCACCCCAACGAGGACGTCAACCTCGGCCAGTCCACCAACGACGTCTACCCGACCGCCGTCCGGATCGCGACCGTGTTCGCCGTGCGGGGCCTGCTCGACGCGATGGCCGTCCTCCAGGACGCCTTCGCCCGCAAGTCCGCCGAGTTCCACGACGTCCTGAAGATGGGCCGCACCCAGCTGCAGGACGCCGTGCCGATGACGCTCGGCCAGGAGTTCTCCGCCTTCGCCGTCATGCTCGACGAGGACCGCAGCCGCCTCGCGGAAGCCGTCGAACTCATCCACGAGATCAACCTCGGCGCCACCGCGATCGGCACCGGGCTCAACGCCCCCGCCGGATACGCCGAATCCGCCCGGCGCCACCTCGCCGACATCACCGGGCTGCCCCTGGTCACCGCCGCCAACCTGGTCGAAGCCACCCAGGACTGCGGCGCGTTCGTCCAGATGTCCGGCGTCCTCAAGCGCGTCGCCGTCAAACTGTCCAAGACCTGCAACGACCTGCGACTGCTGTCCTCCGGGCCGCGCGCCGGCCTCGGCGAGATCAACCTGCCACCGGTGCAGGCCGGTTCGAGCATCATGCCGGGCAAGGTCAACCCGGTGATCCCCGAAGTCGTCAACCAGGTCGCCTTCGAGGTGATCGGCAACGACGTCGCGATCACCATGGCCGCCGAGGCGGGGCAGCTCCAGCTCAACGCCTTCGAGCCGATCATCCTGCACTCCCTGTCGGAGTCGATCACCCATCTGCGAGCGGCCTGCCACACCCTCGCCGAGCGTTGCGTCGTCGGCATCACCGCCAACACCGAGGTGCTGCGCGCGACCGTCGAGAACTCCATAGGGCTGGTGACCGCCCTGAACCCGCACATCGGCTACACGGCCGCCACCGACATCGCCAAGGAGGCCCTGGCCAGCGGCCGGGGCGTGGCCGAACTCGTACTGGAGAGGGGCCTGCTCCCGGCGGAGCGGCTCGCGGCCCTGCTGCGGCCCGAGGTCATCGCCGGCAGCGGAGCGGCCGTGGCCTGAGGACGGCGGCCGAGGCCGCCGGCTTCCGGGCCGCTTCGCGGTCGGTGCTGATCCTGACGGCCGGTCACTGGTGCGGAGTCGCCGCCATCCCGATCCCCCGGGGCGCCGAACTCGCCGCCGCCCGATCGCGGTCGACGGGCCGGGCCCGTTGCCCCGGAGCGGTGGATCAGTCGCCGGTGATCCTCGACCGGAGCTCGCCGCGGGCCGTCCTCCGTCGGTAGCGCACCCGCGCGGCCCCGGCACGGCCTGCCCGGGCCGTGCGCTGATCGAGAACGACATGGAGTTCCACCGCCGGCTGGCGGCGGGGTCGACCAGCGGCGCCGCCAGGCCGACGGCGGACAGCACCGCCCCCGACGCGCGGATCGAACCCTCGGCGATCCACGGGACGGCGGTGTCCTGCGAGACCACGCCGTGCCGACGGGTCCGGGTGGTCGGCGCGGACGGTCCGCCCGCCGTGCAGCGACGGCCGCAGCCGCTTGTGCAGGCCGACCCAGGCGGTCAGGCGTTCCAGCTCCTCCTCGGAGCAGGCCGTGATGTCCCACTCGGTGCCGGCGTGCCCGAACGGCGCGGTGGCCAGCCGGATGGGTACTGGGCTGGTGCGTCCGGTGGTGTGGGCGGTGGCAGCGCCGACGTGGCTGCCGGTCAGCTCGGGGGGATGAACAGCCCGGTGTAGCACTGGATGCGCTGGCGCTCGACGGGGTCGTTGGTGTCCGAAGCCCATGTCCGGTCGGTGCGTTCCAGGATGCCGTAGTCGATCCGGGCGCCGCCGGAGGAGCAGGACCCGATAGTCGCCGAGGCCGGCGCTGTCGTCGCGGTGGCCGACGCCCTTCCGGCGTGCCGGCGCCCCTCGGGGCGCCGGCACCCGAGGCCGGCGTCAGTAGATGAGGACGTCCCAGTGGCTGCCCTCGTTGCAGTACAGGTTGCCCGACGCGGCCTTCCACTGCGGGTAGCCGTCGCCCCGGAGGCCGATGTAGGTGAAGCTGTTCTGGATGTAGTTGTCGATGCAGGAACTGCGGGCGATGTCGACCTTGTAGCCGTTGTAGTGGCTGTAGGTGCCGGAGGCGTGGCCGACCTCGGTCCCGCCGGTGATGTTGATGGCGCAGCCGCTGGCCTGCTTGAGGGTGATGACGGCGCTCACCGTGCCCGAGTTGATCTGGTCGAACGAGGTACAGGTGGAGTTGGACCTGGTGGTGCAGCCCCCACTGGAGCTCCACGTGACGCCGGCGTTGCTGAGCTGACTGGCGGCCGTCGACTGCGACAGCTTGGTGCCGCTGGCGCCGGCCGTGGGCGCCGAGAGCGCGAGGCCGGCCAGGGCCAGGGCGACGACGGTGGCTGCGGTGCGTGGCTTCATCTGCATCTCCCGGTGAGGATGGTGTGCCTCCGACTCGGCTTCCCGCCCTCCTGCCGCGCCTCGGCAGGAGGGCGGGAAGCCCGGAGCCGGGCCTGGGGAACCGGCCCGGACGAAGGGGACGTACGCAGTGCGGTGACGCGGCGGTGCTCCGGCGCGAGGGCCGACCGATCCGTCCGGCGCCACCGCCCGCGGTTCCCGGGCAACGGGAACGACGGGCTTCGAGCGCCGGCATCGCACCAGGATGCCCCACCGTTGTCTATGCGAGTAGACCCCGGTCTGTGAATTTCGCGTGACGGGGAGCGGCCTTCAGCGCGTCGAAGCGCTTCACGGGGTGCACCGCACGATCGCGGAACCGGGCCGGCCCCTTTTGGCCCGCTTTGGCCCGTTTCGGCCACGAAGGTACGCCCGGGCGGGGTGCTCGGCCTGGGGTGGCGGCGTGGCCGCTGGCGCGTCGTGCGCGCGCGGAGTAGACGACTCTTCGACGCGACGGCAGCGACGGTCCCCGGGGCCGGGACAGGGTGTGGTGGGCCGAGGATGCGACTGGCTCTCGTGACGTGCTTCAACGCGGACTGGCACTTCGGCAAGGTCCCCTCGCCGTACGTGCCGCTGAACCTCCTCGGGCTGGCCGCGGTGGCCCGGCGCAGCGGGCACGAACCGGTGGTGGTGGATCCGACGCTCGCGCTGCTGGAGGGCCGGGTGGGGGACGGGCCCGAGTTCCACCGGGAGGTGGCGGAGCTCATCTGCGAGTCCCGGCCCGACGTCGTCGGCCTCACCACGATGTGCAACTCCTACCCTCAGACGCTGGCGCTGGCCCGGCAGTGCCGCGAGCTGGATCCCGACGTACGGATCCTGCTCGGCGGCCCGCAGGCCTCCGTGGTCGACGTCGCGACCCTGCGCGAGTTCGGCTGGATCGACGCGATCGTGCGCAACGAGGCGGACCGGTCCCTCGTCCGGGTGCTCGACCGGTGGGCGGCGGGCGACGACCTGGCCGGCGTGGCCGGCACCACCTGGCGGGGGCCGGACGGCGGCCCGGTGCGCGAACCCGCCGCACCCCTGCTGCAGGACCTGGACGAACTGCCCTTCCCCGCCTACGACCTGTACCCCTTCGAGCGGACCCTGCAGGACCTCGCGCCGGTGGAGGCGGGCCGGGGCTGCCCGTACGGGTGCACGTTCTGCTCGACCAACGTGTTCTTCAACCGCGACTACCGGATCAAGTCGCCGGCCCGGCTGATCACCGAGATGCGGCACCTGCGGGACGCCCACGGATTCACCCGGTTCGACCTGGTGCACGACATGCTGACCGTCGACCGGCGGTGGGTCCTGGCGTTCTGCGCCGCCCTGCTCGACGGCGGGCAGGGCTTCGAGTGGGCGTGCAGCGCGCGGACCGACCGGGTGGACGACGAACTGCTGGCCACCATGGCCGCCGCCGGCTGCCGCGGGATGTTCTTCGGGATCGAGACCGGATCCCAGCGGATGCAGCCGCTGGTGCGCAAGCGGCTGCGCACCGACGCGGTGCTGCCGGTCATCCGCTCCGGCACCGACCGGGGGATCTCCTGCACCGCCTCCCTGATCGTCGGCTTCCCGGAGGAGACCACCGAGGACGCGGTCGCCTCGCTCGACCTCGCGCTCGACGTCCTGCAGCTCTCGCCGGACACCCAGGCGCAGATGCACCTGCTGGCGCCGCTGGTGGGCAGTCCGCTGTACGAGGAGCACCGCGAGGAGCTGCGCTTCGACGGGCACAGCTCCGACATCTCGCTCTTCCTGCTGGACGAGGAGGAGATCGCGACGGTCACCCGCCACCCCGACATCTTCCCGAGCTTCTACCACATCCCGACGCCGCACCTCGACCGCGACCTGGCCAAGGCGATCTCCGCCGCCACCTACACCTGCCCGACGCTGTTCCTCGCGCTGCGCACCGCCGGCGCCGACCTGCGGCAGGTGCTGACCGGCTGGACGCGCTGGCAGCACCGGCACGTGGGCCCGGAGCAGCTCCGGCCGGACTACTACCTCTACGGGTTCGTCCCGGACCTGTGCCGGTACCTGGCGGCCGAGGTCCTGGACGGGCTCGGACCGTGCGCCCCGGTCCTGCGCGACCTCATGGCGTACGTCGAACTGCGGTACGCCCTGCAGCGCCAGCTGACCGAGGACGGGACGGTCTTCCGGGCCTTCGACTGTGACGTCCGGGAGCTGAGCGCCGCGCTGCGCACCGGTGGCGGCCTCGACGTGGAGCGCGTAGCGTCCGACCTGCTGTTCGTGAACCTGACGGTGTCCCGGGGCCGCGGCTACGCCTTCCTGGAGGTGTCGGTCCCGCGCACCGCCGACCCGCTGGTCCGGCCCGGGGACCGGCTGGAGATCCGCGACCCGGTCCGTCAGCTGCTGTCCCGTCCGGAGCTGGTCATCCGCAACACCTCGCAGCGGCGCGCCTTCGCCGCGAAACACCATCTGACCGAGCGCCACGTGACGGCGCTGGGGCTGCGGCGGGAACCGGCCGGCACCGCCACCGGGTGACCGGGCCGCCGGGCCCACCGACCGACGTCGCGCACAGGACAGACACCGGTACACCGAGACGAAGGAGAACATGATGGCTGGAGACGTGGCAGCGGAGCGCGGCAAGCCCGTCGGCGACCTGCCGTTCGAGGAGCTGGCGTTCGAGGAGGTCCCGTTCGAGGACCTGCCGGTCGGCGAGCTGGGGCTCGTCGAGCTGGAGTCGCGGGTCGAGGCGGAGGCCCAGGCGAGCGGCGTCACCACGGTCGTCACGACGGTCGTATCGGGCCGGTGGTAGCCGAACGGCCGAACGGCGGGGTCCGGGTCGAACGGCACGTCGGCTGGCGGGGCGACAACGCCCTGGTGGAGGAGGCCCGGCGGCCGCTGCGGCGCCGGGTCGCCCGCCTGCTGCAGGTGGACGGCCTGCCGGCGACCGCCGGCCTGCCGTCCGAACGGCGGATCGCCGCCGGGGTCGACCCCCGGGTCTTCTACACCTACCCGCTGCTGTTCTACACCGCCTTCCCCCGCGTCTCGCTGGCGCAGCTGCGGGCGCTGTCCGTCAGCGGCTCGTACCTCTTCGACTACGTGCTGGCCCTGGACGAGGTACTGGACCGCCCCTGTGCCCGCACCGGGGGAGGCCTGCTGCTGGGCGGCCTCCTCCAGCGCGAGGCGCTGCACGGGCTGTACGCGCTGCTGCCGCCCGCCAGCCCGTTCTGGGGCCACTTCGACCGCTACTTCGGGCACTTCTGCCAGGCGGTGCTGCGCGAGGAGGCCCGGCACCGCGGCCTGCTCCAGCCGTACCCCAGGGAGGAGCTGGAGCTCGTCTACGCGGGCAAGTCCGCGATCGCCAAGGCCTGCCTCGCGGCCCTCGCCGTACTCGGCGGGGACGAGCGGCCGCTGGCCGGACTGGAGGCCTCGCACGACGCCCACTACGTGGCCTTCCAGCTCGCCGACGACCTGGCGGACTGGCGGATCGACTACCGGCGCGGGCACTACTCCTACCCCCTCACGGTGGCGTTCCTGCGGGCCGGCTGGCAGCGGCGGGTGGAGTCGGCCGAGCGGCCCCCGGTGTCCGAGGTGGCCGAGCTGCTCGCCCGGGAGGGCGTGGTCGAGGAGGTCCGCGCGCTGGCGCTCGGCCACCTGGACCGCGCCGAGGGCGCGGCCGACCGGATCGCCGAGGGGAGCTGGCACGCCGCCATCCGGACCACCCGGCAGCGGATCGCGGGTCCGACGCTCGGCCTCGACCTGCCGACCGAGCCGCCCGCCACTGCTCCGTACGGTGCCCCGGCCGGGCCGGCCGCGGGAGTAGGGGCGCTCGGGGTGGTCGGGGCGGCTGCCTGGCGGGGCGACCGGCGGACACCCGCGACACCGGTGGCGGCGTCCTGGCGGCCCTGGCTCGACGCCCACCGGGAGCCGCGCACGCCCGGGCCGGCGGTGCTGGCGGAGCAGTTCCGGATCCTGGAGACCGCCGGCCCGGCGCGCACCACGGGTGAGGCCCTGTGCCAGGTCGGCCTGGCGATCGCGGCCTCGCGCCGGGCCCTCCCGCAGTACGGCCTGGCCGAGCACCTCGGCGTTTCCGCGGCCGAACTGGACTGGCTCGACCAGCACGGCCCGTGGCTGGACGGCCTGCTCGCGCTCGGCCTCGACGAGCCGCCCGAGCCGTGGCGGCCGGGCCGCGCGGAACCGTCGGGCGGGGTGCCGTCGGGCGGGGTGCCGGGCTGGGTGCCGCCGGCGGTCGGCCGGTACCTCGGCCACCGGCTGGTGAAGGGAGCCGGGCCGGGCGGCGCCCAGGCCCCCGACGTGCTGCTCCGCGCCTACCGCGCCGAGTCCGTGGCATAGGACGGAGGCGACCGTGACGCTGCTGCTGATGGAGACCCGTGACACCGACCGGGTGTTCGCCGAGCAGTGGGCCGGCCTGCCCGGCCGCGAGGACCGCCCGTGGGACCCGGCGCAGCCGCTCCCCGGGGCACTCTTCGACCACTTGCCGTTCCTGCTGTACGAGTACTTCGCGACCGTCCCGATGGGTGCGGCCCGACGGGTGGCGCTGGCCGCGCGGGCGGGCGGCGCGGCCCGCTTCCTGCGGTTCCGGCAGAGCCGGGGCCAGTGCGCACCGGCCCGGGCCGACCGGGAGTGCGCGTCCCTGCGGCGTTACGCCACCCGACAGTTGGCGGACGACCTGCCGGGCCGGGACCCGTTCCGGCAGTCGCTCTCCGCCGGTTACCGCCGCCCCTGGGACCCGGCCGGCGCCGGGGCGGAGCTCGCGCACACCACCACTGAGGCGTTCGCCGCGCTGGCCGGGACGCCGGGGCCGGTCGGACCGGTGACCGAGTCGCAGAGCCGCCTGTACGCCGGGCTCGCCCGCTACCGCGAATGCGTCGACTGGAAGGAGGACTTCCTGCACGGCCACCCCTCGCAGCTCGTCCCCCGGCTGCTCGCCGAGCTGGGCCTGACGCCCTCGGCGACCCGCGCCGCCCGAACCGAGCTGGTCGCCGACGCGGCCCGCCGCTTCCACTACGGCGGCCTCGCCGAACACACCCTCGACGAGGCCGCCGAGCAGCTGTGCCGTGCGCTGGCGGCGGTGACCGACCTGCCGCCCGCGGGCTGGGTGGAGCGGCTCATCGGCTTCTCCGAGTCCGTCCGCGGGCTGCGCGCGGACCTCGACCGGATGCGCCGGGACGGGCTGGCCCGGGCGCGCGCCGCCGCGGGCCGGGGCGGCCGTCCGGCGGCACGGCGGGACACCGCCCCCGGCGCCACCGTGGCCGCGCCCACCGCCGATACGATTGCCGACTCCCTTGCGGCAGCGGCCCGTTACCTGCGGCGGGAACAGGATCCGGCCGGCCGCTGGGGCGACTTCCTGCTGCTCGGCCAGCAGAGCACCTCCTGGGTCACCGGCTACGTCGGCTGGAACCTGGCGACCGTCGGCACGGCGGCGGACGCCCCGGGCGCGGCCGACTCCGGGGCCCCGGCGAACGCCCCGGCCGCGGCGTACCCGATTCCGGTGAACTCCCTTGCCGAGGCGGCCGATTGGCTGGTCGCCAACCGCGCTCCGGGAGCCGGGTGGGGATACAACGGCCAGTGGCCGGTGGACGTCGACTCCACGGCGAACGCCCTGCTGTTCCTGACCCGGATCGGCGCGCCCGAACCGCAGCGGTGGCGACCGGCGTTGGACTGGCTGCTGTCGACGCAGCGACCCGACGGCGGGTTCACCACCATCGTGGACCCGGAGCCCTGGCTCGTCCGGTTCCACTCCGACGCCGGCGACCTGCGCGGTTGGACCTCCTCGCACCCGTGCGTGACCGCCGTGGCCGCCCTGCTGCTGGCCGGCCTGGACGGTGAGCGGGAGCGGCGCGCGGCGCTGCGGGCCGCGCGCCGGCTCCTGGACCAGCAGCGCCCGGAGGGCAACTGGGAGGCCTACTGGTGGGCGGGCGGACTTTACACCACGTGCCGTGCGGTGCAGGCGATCGGAGAGCTGAGCCGCCGTACCGACCTGCCCGGGGCGGCAGCGGCCCGGGCGGGAGCCGCCGGGTGGCTGCTGCGCGCCCAACGCCCGGACGGGGGTTGGGCGCACGCGCCGAACCGCGCGTGCGCCGCCTTCGCCACCGCGCTGGCCGTCCAGGCGCTGGGCGAACTGCTCACGGCGCCGCCCGGAGACGACTGCCCGGCCCTCCGGGCGGCCCTCGCCCGCGGCACCCGGTGGCTGGTGGAAAACCAGCGACCGGACGGCAGTTGGCCCGTCGTGCCGATCCTCCGGGTGCCCCGGCCGCAGCTGACGGAGCCCTGGGAACAGACGTCGTGGACGGAATCGATCGCGGGCCTCGACGTCGTCGCCGAGGACTGGCGGCGACTGTTCACCACGGCGACGGCGCTCCGCGCCCTGCACGTCGCATCGCCGACCGGCGGTGCGGTGCCCGCAATCCCGACAGGAGACCTGTGATGGCAACAGAAGAACGGCAGAGCGTGCCCCGGCGGTACCGCGCCACGGGCGCGGACGAGACCCGCCAGCTGATCGCCAGGATCCGCACCGCGTTCCCGGACGCCACGTTCACGCTGCAGCAGCGCGTCGTGGACGACAAGGGCGCGGTCGCGTTCGTGTGGTCGGTGCGCGGCACCCAGAGCGGCGAGGTGGACGGCTACCCCGCGACCAACGCGCCGGCCACGCTGACGATCGTCACCAGCGCGCTCATCGAGCCGGCCGGTTCACGTTAGGCGACGGGCTCTGGCCGACGGGCTACGGCCTCGGTGGCTCCGGCGGTGGCTCCGTCGGGGCCACCGCCGTTCCGTCGCGTTCCCCCAGCGGTTGAGGGACCGGGTCCGCCGCAGCATCATGAAGGGGTGGCCCGCCCGGAAGGCGGTCCGGTCACGGGACACCCGTCCGTCCCGTACGCGATTGCGCCCCTCTCCCGCCCCTCGAAACCGTGCGCCGAGCGGAACGCCGCGCGGGCCGTCCTGCGGGACGGGGACGCCCGGTGAACCGCGCTCGAACGTCCGGAACGAGAATTCGATGACCGAGAACGAAACCGCCATGGCCGCCGGTGACTTCGCCTTTTCCGAGGGGCCGGTGTGGTCGGTGCAGTTCGCCCAGACCAAGCCCGGCCTGACCAACGCCTACCTCGCGAACCTGGGGGCGCGGTGGAAGCCCCTGATGGAGGAGGCCAAGCGGCAGAAGCTGATCCGCGACTACCGCATCCTGGTCTCCCCGCCGACCGGCCGTGACGACTGGAACGTCATGATCGTGACCGAGGTCGAGAACATGGCCGCGCTGGACGGCTACAGCGAGCGGATGGCCGAGCTCTCGGTCCGGCTCGACGGGCCCGACCGGAAGTCGCACGGCTGCGCGCAGTTCCGCGAGCTGCTCGGAATGAGGCTGGCGCGGGAGGTCTTCCTGAAATGACGTCCCGCAATTGACCCGGGGCCCCGCCGATCCGAGGCCCCGCTGACGCGAGGCCTTCCCGGCGGAGAGTTCCTCGCTTCGAAGGAGGAGAACCATGGAGCGCACGACGGAGCCGAAGGACGGCAAGAAGACCCTCGACCTGAAACGGTCCACCGTGGGCAACCTCGACGATCCGCTGCTTACCACCCAGGGCTGGAGCCTGTGGACCTGCGACGAGACGGCGTCGGCACCCGGGGCGCCCGAATCCCGGCGGGGGCGCACCACGCGGCGCGGGCCCGAGTAGATGCCGCCGAGCCTCCCGGGAGGGCGGGGCACGGCCCTCCGAGCCGTCCCGCGCGTCAGCCGCGACGACTTCCGCGCACCGCTGCGCAAGGGCGAGCCCCGGGTCGTCCTGGACAACGTCCGGGACTGGCCGGCCCTGCACCGCTGGGACGTGGACTACCTGCGGTCCGTCGCCGGGGAGCGGGAGGTGACGGTCCGGGAGACGAACGGGCCACCGCGGAACGTCTTCCAGAACCTCGCGGCCGGCGGGCGGACCTCCTTCGGCCGGTACCTCGACTGGGTGCTGGACACCGCCGGCGGGCTGGAACGGATCGCCCTGTCCTGCAGCGGCGCCGGTGAGATCACCCGGGCGGTGTGCGCCGACGGGTTCCGCTGCTCGTACTACCTCGACGCGAAGCTCCGGCAGCTGTCCGAGGACCTGCTCGACGACGCGCCGCCACCCGGCTGGTACCGACGCGGTCCGATCGACACCAACCTCTGGTGCGGCGTGCTCGGGACCTCCTCCGGGCTGCACTGCGACGTGACGCCGAACTGCAACGTCCAGGTCGTCGGACGCAAGCATTTCGTCCTCTATCCGCCCTCGCAGGCCCGGCGCGTCTACCGCGTCCCGCAGATCACGCACTGCCGCTTCGACCCCAACCTCCCCGACTACGAACGGTTCCCGCGGGCCCGCCGCGCCACCGGGTGGCAGTGCACCCTGGACGCCGGTGAATCGCTCTACATCCCGGTGGGCTGGTACCACCAGGTGACGGTGGTCTCGGCCTGGGCGCTGAACGTCAACTTCTTCTGGCCGCGCCCGCTCGCCCAGGGGCTGTCGGCCCCGCCGCTGTGGCCGTTCCTGCTCCGGCGCGGGTGGGCCCGGCTGCGCGACCGGAGCTGACCGGCGGTGGGATCCCATGCGGCCGGCCCCGGCCGGTCCGTGCAGGATGAGCCCGTCCGGGGTGGTCCCGTGCAGGGCGAACCGGCCTGGGAGGCCGCGGGGTTCTTCGTGCTCCGCACCCCGCTGCTGCCGCTGGAGGCCCTGCTGGGCCTGGGCGAGGGACTGGCCGCCGCGCGGTGCGGCGGGGACCCGGACCTGGTCGGCGCCGCCGTCCGGCGCGACCGGCTGCGGGTGCGCGCACGGCTGCGGGCGCTGTACGGCCGTGCCGACGTCCGGGAGGCGCTGTCCGTCGCCTCCTCCTCGCTCACGACGGGCCTGGACACCTGGGAGCACTCACCCGACAGCCGGCGCGGCCGGAACGCCGAGCACAGCCTGCTGCGCTACCTCGCCCGGATGTCCGCCAGGCCGACCCCGTTCGGGCTCTTCGCCGGCTGCTCGGTCGGCTCGGTCGACCCCGCGGCCGACGGCCCGACCGCCCTCGAACTCGGACCGTCCTCCTCCTACCGGCGCCGCACCGGCCTGGACTTCGGCTACCTCGGCGCGCTGACCGCCGACCTGCGGCGGCGGCCGGAGGTGCGACTGCACCTGGTCCACCGGCCCAACTCCAGCCTGTACCGGAGTGCCGGGCGGCTCCGGTACGTCGAGGTGCTCCGGACGGACGCGGGCCCGACCCACCGGCTGGTCGAGGTCGAGCCCGCGCCGTGGCTCCTCGCCGCCGTCGTCCGGGCGGGATCCGGCGCCCGCCCGGACGAACTCGTCGCCGCCGTACTCGCCGCCGAACCGGACGTGGAGCCCGGGGAAGTCCGGCGGGCCGTCGAGGAGCTGATCGAGCACCAGATCCTCGTCCCCGAGCTCGCACCGCCCGTGAGCGGGCCCGAGCCACTGGCGGACCTGCTCGCCCAGGTCCGGCCGTTCGCCGAACGGGCCGGGCTCGGCCCCGTCACGGCCGCGTTGGACGCAGCCCGGCGGCAGCTCGCCCTGGCGGACCGGCGGCCGCCGGGCGAGGCGTCCGGCCACTACGCCCGCGCGGCGGCGCTGCTCACCTGCCCACCGGTGGCGGCGGACCCGTCCGGGCCGTCCGGGCCGTCCGGGCTGTTCCGGATCGACCTGGTGAAGCCGGCCGCGCGGGCCGTGCTGGGGCGTGCGGTGGCCGCCGAGGTGCTCCGGGGCGCCCGGCTCGTCCACCGCTTGGGCGGCACCCGCCCGGACCCGCAACTCGCACGGTTCACCGCGGCCTACCGGACCCGCTACGGCGCCCGCGAGGTACCGCTGTGCGAGGCGCTGGACCCGGAGTCCGGCCTCGGGTTCCCCGTCCGGGCCGCCCCGATGGCCGCCGCCGAACCGCTGCTCGCCGGCCTCGACCTTGCCGGCCTCGACCTTGCCGGCCTCGGCCCGGACGGCCTCGACCTTGCAGGCCTCGACGGCCAGGACGCTTCCGGTCGGCCGGCGGACGGCGAGCAGCGCTGGGACGGGCGCCACCGGCTGCTGCTGAGCTGGCTGGGCGAGGCGGTGCGCACCGGCGCGCGGGAACTCGCCCTCGGCCCGGAACGGCTCGACGCGCTCACAGCCGCCGACGAGCGCTCCAGCGACCGGCCGCCGCTGCCCGACTCCTTCGGTGTCGTGGCGAGCATCCTCGCCGAGAGCCCGCAGGCGGTGGCGCGGGGGCGCTACCGGGTGCACATATCCGCCCTGGGCGGACCCTCCGGAGCGTACCTGTTGGGCCGCTTCTGCCACGACGGCGACGACCTCACCCGGTGCGTCCGGGCCCATCTGCGCGCCGAGGAGGCGCTCAGGCCGGACGCGGTGTTCGCGGAGATCGCCCACCTGCCCGGTGAGCGGATCGGCAACGTCCTGCGGCGGCCGCTGCTGCGCGGCCACGAGATCCCCTGCCTCGGCCGCTCCGGGGCGCCGCCCGACCAGCAGATCCCGCTGACCGACCTGACCCTCACCCCCGACGGCGACCGCCTGGCGCTGCGCTCCACCCGGTTGGGGGCCGAGGTCGTCCCGCGCCTGACGTCCGCGCACCACTTCGCCGCCCCCGCGAACCTCGGCCTGTACCGCTTCCTGTGTGCGCTGCAGGCCCCGCAGCAGGCGCACGGGCTGGACGCCGCCCTCGGGCCGCTCGCCGCCGCGCCGTACCTGCCGCGGATCGTCTCCGGGCGCCTGGTGCTCGCGCGGGCGCGCTGGAACCTGACCGAGCGCCAGCTGGCGCGCTTCGCGATGCCGTCCCCGGGCGAACGGTTCGTCGCCGTACAGGAGTTGCGCCGGGAGCTGGGCCTGCCGCGGTGGGTCGCCGTGGCGGAGGGCGACCGGCTGCTGCCCGTCGACCTGGAGAACACCGTCTTCCTCGACATGGCGGCCCGGCTGCTGGCCGGCCGCTCCACGGCCGCCGTGGCGGAGCT
Organism: Kitasatospora sp. NPDC057738; assembly: GCF_042798815.1. Lineage (NCBI taxonomy): Bacteria > Bacillati > Actinomycetota > Actinomycetes > Kitasatosporales > Streptomycetaceae > Kitasatospora > Kitasatospora sp. NPDC057738. The sequence continues at coordinate 79,768 of NZ_JBHVJT010000029.1, forward strand.
GTTCCTCGGCGGCGAGGACGTGCTCGCCCGCGGCCCCGAGGGGCGGTTCACCCACGAGGTGGTGGTCCCCTTCGTCCGTACCGGCGCGCACCCGCCCGGGTATCCGCGGGTGCACCCGCCCGCGCGCCGGGCCGACCCCGGGCCACCGCGTGCCCCCGACGCGCGACCGTGCGTGCGGAGCTTCCCGCCCGGTTCCGAGTGGCTCTACGCCAAGCTCTACACCGGCTCGGCCGGCGCCGACGAAGCCCTGCGCCGGGTCGTCCGGCCGCTCGTCCGCCGCGCCCTCGCCGAGGGCGCGGCGGACAGCTGGTTCTACGTCCGCTACGCCGACCCGGACTGGCACCTCAGGGTGCGACTGCACGGGGATCGGCGGCGCCTGGCCGCCGACGTCCTGCCGGCCCTGTACGACGCGGCGCAGCCGCTGCTCGCGGACGGTGTCGTCCGGCGCGTCCAACTCGACACCTACGAGCGGGAGATCGAGCGCTACGGCGGGCCGCTCGGCATCCGGCTCTCGGAACTCCTGTTCCGGCAGGACAGCGAGGCCGCGCTGCGCACCGTCGAGTCGCTCTGCGCGGAGGCCGGTACGGAGGGCGGCATCGAGCGCGCTGCGGAAGGCGGTGCGGACTCCCGCTGGCGGGCCGCGCTGGTCGGCATCGACCGGCTGCTGACCGACCTCGGCCTGTCGCGGGCCGAGAAGCGCGCCCTGGTGAGCGCCGCCCGCGACCGCTTCCGTGCCGAGTTCCGGGTGGACCAGGCCGTGCGACGCGGGATCGGCGACCGCTTCCGCCGCGAACGCGCTACCCTGGAACGCCTGTTGGCGGACCCGGGTCCATGCCCGGGCATGGCGGACGACACGTCCGCCGCCGTCCGGTCCCTCGCGGCGGAGCTGCGCGAGGGGGTGCGGACCGGGCAGATCGGCACCCCGATCGCCGCCCTGGCGGGCAACTACGTCCACCTGCACGCCAACCGGGTGCTGCGCTCCGCCGCCCGGGCACAGGAACTGCTGCTCTACGACTTCCTGTCCCGCCTGTACGCGGCACCGGGAGCCGGAGCCGCCGCCCCGTCGGCCCGGCCGTCGCGGCGCAGCACCATCCCCTCGGAGCCGATCCGGTAGACCGGGGCGAACCCCGCCTCCGTCAGCACCCGGGCGAGCCTCGGATGCTGGTACAGGACGTGGACCTCCCGGGGGGCCCGTTCGAGAGAGGCGGTCAGCCGTCCGACGGCGGCCCGCAGCGTCTCCTCGGGGAACGGGTCGAAGAGGAAGACGGTGTCGACCCGGTCCGGCACCTCGAACCCGGCCGCGTCCGCGCAGTGCACCTCGGTCCGACAGCTTCCGGCCCCGGCCCGGCGTCCACGCAGGTTCGCCCGGGCCACGGCGCAGAGCTCCGGGGACAGCTCCACCCCGACCGCCTCCCGGAAGCCGTGCCGCGCGGCGAGCAACAGCGCCCGGCCCTTGCCCGCGCCGAGGTCGAGCAGCACCCGCCGACCGTCCGCGGGCAGCACCCGCACCAGCTTGGCGAACATCCAGGGGCTCGCCCCCTCGTGCCGGACCGCCACGTCGATTCCGGTCTCGGTGCCGTGGCGCAGGTCGAAGAGCAGCTCACCAGCACCCAGCCGGACGGCCCGGGCCACCCCGAGCCGACGGCACACGGCGGGGAACGCCCGTGCGACGATCCCCAGACGGTCGGCGAGTGCGCGGAGAATGACCGATCAACCCCTCGGACGAGGACGGGTGCACGGGCTCGCCTCCAGGCTATCGGGGCCGGGGCCGTCCCGCGCGTGAGGAGCGACCATGGCCGGGGCTGGGGCCGGGGGCCGGGGCCGTCGTCACGAGCGGAGCGCCGCGACGAGGTTGTCGAGCAGCTGGGCCTCCGCGCGCTGGACCGATGCGGTGGTCCGCGCGGCGTACAGGTCGTGTACGTCGATGCCGGGGAGCCGCCTGGTGGATTCGCCGACGGCGTGGGCCGCGCACGAGTCGAGGACCACGGGTCCGGAGCGGCCTGCCTGCCAGGTGCGCAGATCGGTCTCGGCCATCGGCAGCCCCAGGGTCGTCAGGATCACGAGGCATGCGTCCGGTACCCGGCGCAGGTCCTGGAGGGTGACGACGTGGCGGTAGGCGGGCGAGTGGAAGGACAGGCAGTCCGCAGAGCCGAGCAGCTCGGCCAGCGGCGCCCACCGGGGCTCGTCGGCCTCCGTGGCGCGATGCCCGGGTGTGTGGAAGAGCACGTCCATGCCGAGAGCCGTGGCGGCCTTGCCGACGCCCCGGGCCACCGGACCGTAGCCCACGAGCCCCAGCCGGCGTCCCGCCAACTCCCCGGGCACGCCCCCGTTGTGGCGCGTGTGGACGAGCAGCTGCTCGATCACGAACTCCACCGTGCCGATGTCGCCGTAGCCGTATATGGGCGAGACGGTGATGCCCTCGCGCCGCGCGTGGTCCAGGTCGACGCGGTCGGTCGACGTGGCACGCAGGCCCACGTAGCGCAGGTCGGGAAGCCGGCGCAGGTGGTCGGCGTCGAGCGGGTCCTTCCATCCCGCCAGCAGGGCGTCCGTCCGTGCGAAGGACTTCCCGAGGTCCGACTCCGGTGACGGCCATTCGCCCGGTTGCAGCAGCGGCCGTTCGCTGAGCGGGCGGAGGGCGTCGAGGAGCCCGGGGGACGGCCAGACACCGGGCAGCAGGGAGACTTGCCGGAACATGGAGGTGGGCACCGTTCTTCCTTTTCGGACGGGGGTGTCGGCGGCCGGAGCGGCGTGGTCGGACTCAGGAGGCCCGTACGGGCGGAACCACGGCATCGATGAGATGGGGGCCCGGTTCCGCGACGGCGGCGCGCAGTTGACGGGCGAACTCCTCAGCCGTGCGGGCCCGGGTGGCGGGTACGCCCATGCCGTTCGCCAGCGCGACGAAGTCCAGTCCCGGGATGTCGATGAGCGACCGGCTCCGCCGAGCATCGGCGCCCTGGAACGCTCCGACCCGCCGCAACTCGGAGTCGAGGATCGCGTAGGAGGCGTTGTTGAAGATGACCGTGGTCACGTCGAGGCCCTCACGCGACTGCGTCCACAGCGACTGGAGGGTGTACATCGCGCTGCCGTCGGCCTCCAGATTGACGACCGGCCGGTCCGGGCAGGCGCAGGCCGCCCCCGTGGCGACCGGCATTCCCATGCCGATCGAGCCGCCGGTGATGTTGAGCCAGTCGTGCACGGGCGCACCGGCGGTGGCGGCCGGCAGCCACTGGTCGGAGGTCATGGCCTCGTCGACGACGATGGCCCGCTCCGGCAGGAGTGCGCCGATGACGGCCGCGGCCTTCTCCGCCGTCAGCTCCCCGCTGGGCAGCCCCGGCCGGTCCGTGTCCCTGACGGGCGGCGTGGTGCCGGGTGCCAGCAGGTCGGCCAGGTATTCGAGGGCGCCCGGAGCCGCACCGAGGTCGTGCACCTCGCAGTCCGGCGGGACGAGGGTGCTCGGCCTGCCCGGGTAGGCGAAGAACGAGACGGGCTCGCGTGTTCCGGCGAGGACGAGGTGCCGCACTCCCTTGAGCCGGTCCGCCGCCAGGTCCCTGGGGTAGGGAAGCCGGTCGAAGCGCGGGATGCCGGCTCCTCGCTCGTGCCGCGCCGGGGACTTCTCGGCCAGGACGTCGGCCCCGGTCGCCGCCGCGATGCGGCTCGCCGCCGCGAGTCCCGCGCGTCGTGTGTTGCCGCCCCCGACGAGCAGGAGGCACCCGTCCTTCCCTCGCAGGATCGCGGCGGCCCGCTCCACCGCCGCCTCGTCGAAGGACGGGGGCGGCGCGGCGAGGACGGGCACGGCACGGCCCCCCTCGGACCAGCAGACGTCGGAGGGCAGGACGAGGGTGGCGACGCCGCCGGGGAGAGGGCCGACCGGTGTCCTGGCGGCCCGGATGGCGTCAGCGGTGTCCTGCCCGGCATCGGTGGGACGCTCGGTTCTGCGCACCCACGCCGACACCGTCCCGGCCATGCTCTCGATGTCGGAGTCCAGGGGCGCGTCGAACGGTTTGTGGTACGTCGCGTGGTCGCCGACCATGTTGATCAAGGGCGTACCGGCGCGGCGGGCGTTGTGCAGGTTCGCCAGCCCGTTGCCGAGACCGGGCCCCAGGTGCAGGAGCGTCGAGGCGGGTCGTCCCGCCATCCGGCCGTACCCGTCGGCGGCGCCCGTCGCCACCCCCTCGAACAGGCAGAGGATGCTGCGGATCTCCGGTGTCGCCACCATGCCCGCGACCAGGTGCATCTCGGAGGTGCCGGGATTCGTGAAACAGATGTCGATGCCGCCGTGCACAAGGGTGTCGAGTACTGCTCGTGCGCCGTTCATGGTGGTGCCCGCCCTTCGGGATCAGCCGGCGATCTGTACGCGCTTGAGGTGCCGCTGCGGGTCGTCGAAGGCGTTGCGGGAGTGCAGCATCCGCCAGTTGTCCCAGACGACGAGGTCCCGCTCCCGGTAGCGGACGGCGACGTGGTGCTCCTCGTAGAGGGCGCTTCCCCGGTCGATGAGCCGGCGGGCCAGCTCGTCGCCCTCGGGTATCTGCAGGTAGCTGGTCGAGTACCGGAGGATCAGTGCGCCGTCGCGCTCCTCCAGGACCGGGTGCTCCGCCGTGGGGACCACTCCTCGGCGGGCGAGGCCCTCGGTGGACCTCCACCGGTACACGGTGTCGAGGAAGTGCTGCCGCTCGCTCGCGTCGAACTCCGCGAGCACGCGGTTCCCGTCGAACAGGGTGGTCTCGCCACCTCGTCCCTCGGCCGGCCTCACGCACCACAGCGCGAGGTACCGCGGCGGAGTGCCGCGGAACTCGTACCCCTCGGTGTGGGGCTGCAGCGCGCCCTGGTTCTGGCCGTGGTTGACGTCGTCCATGCCGCGTTCGGGCTTCACGTCCCCGACGACCGTGCCGGTGGGCGTGGGCTGGAACCGCCCGAGCTCCTTGAGGAAGGCGACGTGGTCGAAGGACTCGGGAACGTTCACGAGGTGCACGTATCCGTTGTTGCCGAGCAGTTGGCGGAACGCGTACCCGAGCACGCCGTCGGCCAGCTCGTCACCGTTCATGTCAACGCAGGAGACAACACTGTCGGGCCACTTGCTCACGATCACTCCGATGGTTCGTCGCTACGGGTCAGTGCGGGTCGATGCGGGTCGGCGCGGGTCGGTGCGGGTCGGCGCGGGTCGGTTCGGGTCGGTTCGGGTCGATGGGGAAGGCGGTTCAGCAACTGATCAGCACCTTCAGGGACGTTCGCTCGTCCATGGCCTGGTAGCCGCCGGGGACTCCGTCGAGTCCGACCGTCAGGTCGAAGACCGGTGACGGGTCGATCACCCCTTCGAGGACGTCGGGCAACAGCCGGGGGATGTACGTCCGCACCGGCGCGACGCCGCCGCGCAGCGCGATGTTCCGCTCGAACACGTCACTCAGGTCGAGGCCGGTGTCGCTGCCGTGAGGTACGCCGACGCAGCCGATCGACCCACCGTCCCTGGTGATCCGCACCGCCGTCCACAGGGACTGCGCGGTCCCCACGGCCTCGATCACCGCGGGCACGCCCCGGCCCCCGGTGAGTTCACGCACGGCCTCGACCGCCGCTTCCCCGCGTTCCGCGACGATGTCGGTCGCGCCGAAGCGCGTGGCGATGTCCGTGCGGGACGGGTGCCGTCCGAGTGCGATGATGCGTTCGGCTCCCAGACGCTTCGCGGCGAGCACACCGCAGAGTCCGACCGCGCCGTCGCCGACGACGGCCACCGTCGTGCCCGGTCGCACCCCCGCGCCGACCGCGCCGTGGTGACCCGTTCCCAGCACGTCGGACAGCGTCAGGAGCGCGGTGAGCAACCGCCGGTCCGACGCCGCCTCCCGGGGGAGCCGCACGAGCGTGCCGTCGGCGTACGGCACCCGGAGCGCCTCGCCCTGGCCGCCGTCCGATCCCTTCGTGCCCCAGAATCCGCCCCGCTCGCACGAGGTGGTGAGCCCCTCGGCACAGTAGTCGCAGACGCCGTCCGACCAGACGAACGGCACCACGACCAGGTCGCCGGCGGAGCAGCCCACGACCTCGGCGCCGACCTCCTCGACGATGCCGATGGACTCGTGGCCGGTGCGCTGCCCCGACCGGAAGTCGGCCAGGCCCCGGTACGCCCACAGGTCGGTCCCGCAGATGCAGGAGAGGAGGACCCGCACCACGGCGTCGGTGGGCCGCCGGATCACCGGGTCCGGGACCTCCTCGACCCGCACGTCGCGGGAAGCGTGGATGACAGTGGCGCGCATGCGCATGGTCCTCTCTGTTGGGCGACGGATCGGGCGGCTCGCCGGCATCACCCGGCGCGCGGCTACTGGAGCGGCTTGGCGGGGGCGGCGGCGGCCTCGCCGACCTCGCTCAGGATGTGGCCGATGCGGTTCTCGCACCGCGCCACCTCGGCGCTGCGCAGCTCCTCGGGCCGGTCGTCGCCCCCGTGCCCCAGCGGGTAGAGGCCCCGGTCGGCGATGTCCCACGCCACCGCACGCAGCCTGCGCAGGAGCTGGCCGGTGATGCCGTCGTCGTCCACCGGCCCGCGCAGGGTCAGGAAGAAGTTGTCGTACAGGATCGCCGTGCGCTCCGAGGGGCGGACGACGGTCTCCTTCATGGTCTGCTGCAGCAGGGACCGGCCTTCGGGCACGAGGCGGGCGGCGATGCCGTCGTGGATGGTCCGGTGGATCTCCACGGCACGGGCCAGCCGGTCGGCCTCCGGACCGTGTCCCCGGGCCGCGCCCCGTCCCCGGAACAGGCCGCGCACCGGGGCGAAGTCCGACGCCCAGGTCCCGCTGAAGCCGCGGTGCTGGAGGTGCATGCGCGGTCGGATCAGGCTCTGGTAGAGGTCGAGCGGACAGGACCCGGTGTAGAGCAGCATGGCGCAGTAGCCGTAGGCGTACGTCTCCAGGCGGCCCAGTGACTCGCGGTCCGGCGTCTGCCGCTCCGCGCTCCGTTCGAGCAGTTTTCCCATCAAGTGCCAGATCAGAAAGGTGATCTGATGTCCAGTGATCCAGCGGAACCAGAACAGCTGGTCGTCGCCGGGGTCCACACGGGTGCCCGGGGCGGCCGAGGGCCCGCCGTCCGCGAGGAGGCGCAGCTGGAACAGGACGAGGTCGAGGTCGCAGGGCGGCAGGGCGCCCGGGACACCCCCGGGGGCCGAGACGGCTGCCGGGCCGACCGGCGGCATCGTCAGGTGTTCCAGGCCGTAGGCGAAGTCCCCGAAGTCCCACTCGCCGTTGCGCGGGTCGGAGATCAGGACGCCGTCGCTCACGCCGGTCATCGGTGACCGTCCGGTATGTAGCTGAGTTCGTACTCCAGGCCGTTCACGTCGAAGAGGTAGAGGCTCTGCACCCCGTCGTCGTCGACGACGATCTCGGTCGGCAGCTCGGGACGGGCGAAGGTGTAGCGCTGCGACTCGTAGAGGTCGATCCACCGCCGGCGCCGGTCGGCGAGCTCCTGCGGCGTGGCCACCTGGACGCACACGTGCTGGAAGAGGAATCCTTCCTCGTCGGGCGTCCGGCCGTTGTGGCCCGCTCGGTCGAAGAGGTGCAGCCGGACGTCCCCGAAGGCGATCTCGGTCAGCCTGCGGATGCCGGGCAGCCGGCTGAGGGTGAGCTCGGAGAAGCGGCTGAGTTCCCACTTCTGCTCGGCGTCGAAGAACTCCTGGTACCAGCCCAGGCAGTTGTCCAGATCCGCCGTCTGTACGCCCACATGGTGGATTCGGGGGCCGTTCGAACGGTCCACTGCGGCATCTTCCTTTCCGGTCGAAGGTGTTGACGCGAGGGGGAGGGGCGGCGGTGACCAGGCTCGCGACCCGTCACCCCGCAGGCGGGTCGAACTCCCATCTGGAGCCCCCCCTCCGGACCCCCTTTAGAGCCCCCCCTCTGCCCCGCACTGCTCGGTTCTGCCCCACGCCCTCG
>NZ_JBHVJT010000029.1:87678-96453 GCF_042798815.1 Kitasatospora sp. NPDC057738
AGGCTTTGGAAGCGGTCTATGGGGGCTTGTCCTTTTCTGGTGGAAGTGGGTGAAGGGGGGGGGAGGGGCGGCGGGAATAGGGTGCACGCCCGTGAACCGCGCGGGCGGGTCGAGCTCCCGTCGGGAGCTCCCCGTCAGGCCCTGCTGTAGAGCACCCCGTCGGCCCAGACGTGCTCGGTGCGGCCCCATGCCATCGCGGACGCCGCGTCCGGGAAGAAGCCGTGGCCGTTGAGGTTGGCGCTGGTGTTGCACAGCACCGGGATGCCGCTCAACTCGTGGTACGCGCGCAGGATCTCGGCGAGCACCGGGTCGTCCTGGTCGCTGACGGTCTGCAGGCGCGCGGTGCCGTCGAGGTGGGTGATGGCGGGTACGCGGTCCAGCCAGTCGGGGCGCACGTCGTGGTCGAAGAGCATGTACGGGTCCGGGGTGCCCGGGTCGAAGATCTCGGGGGCGTGCTCCGTGAGGCAGATGGGAGCCACCGGCCGGTAGTGCTCGCGGTTCTTGAGCTCGTTGAGTAGGTCCTTCATCGCCGGGTCGTTGGCCGGCGCGAGGATGCTGCGCGCACCGAGCGCGCGGGGGCCCAGTTCCGCGCGGCCGCGCAGGAACACCAGGGGCTTGCCGCTCTCGTGCAGGATCCTGGCGACCTCCGCGGGCGTGCAGGCCCGCTCCGTCCAGCCGGCCGGGGTGCGGGGCGTCGAGACCAGGTCCGGCCCCAGGCGCTGGTGCCACTGGACGGCCGAGACGCCCTTGCCGTGCGCGTACTCGGCGCACGCCGTGCCGATGGCGGAGCCGGAGTCGTCGGGGAACGGCGGCACCCAGACGTCGTTGAAGAGCGGGTGGGCGCGCAGGGCGCTGTTCCACTTGATGTTGAGCGCGCACCCGCCGGCGAAGGCGAGGTTCCAGGGACCTTCGCCCTTCCAGCGCGTGATCTTCTCGACGATCCGCTCGACGAGGAGGTCCTCCATGAACTGGTGCATGCTGGCGAGGACGTCCTCGTCCGGGACGCCGAGTGCGGCGATGTGCTCGGCGGCGTCGCCGAGGTAGGCGTGGGTGTAGCGGTGCGAGGGCTCGCCGTTGCTGCCGCAGCCGATCACGGCGCGGCGGTACTCGGCGACGGACCCGGTCGGCGCCTCGAAGTTCCGGTGGAAGGCGTCGCGCAGGGCCTCCTGCACGGCGTCCTTCGGCCGGCCGAGGGCGATGTACGCCATCAGCTTCCCGGCGACGGAGAGGTCGTCGACGACCCGCGAACGGTCGCCCGCCCGGCGGGCCCACGGCCCGAAGTACTGTGCGGCCATGGCGTACGAGTGGCCGATCAGCGGGAAGACCTCGCCGCCGTTCTCGACGGTGCCGCTCGACGCGTCCACGAAGTAGAGCCGCGGGAAACAGCCCCCGTCCCACACCAGGACGAAGGAGTCCTCCCCGCGGGCGGCGAAGGGGCTCGGACAGTAGGCCGCGGCGAAGTGGCTCGACATGTGGACGTAGCTGTTGTACTTCACCATGTGGCCACCGATGGGGAGTTCGCCGGTGACTCCGGGGCGGACCAGGCTGTTGATGGTGTCGTTCTCGCGGTAGGGCGCGACCTTGAGTTCGAGCGGTGTGCCGTGGTCGAGAACGGAGAGCCGGCCGAAGTCCGCGCCGTCCCAGCCGTCGAGGGCCCAGTTGTCGACGTCGGACACCTTGAAGCCGTGTTCGGCGAGGATCTCGGGAATCAGCCGGAGATCGGCGACGGGGCTGTAGCGGGCGTTGTTCGCCAGCTTCTGCACCTCGATGTTGAAGACGAGCCTGTCGTCCTCAAGGAGGGCCAGTCCGCCGCTGTGCGTGAGCTTGAGGCCAGCTGTGATCATGGTCGCTTGTTCCTAACTGACATGAGTGCGAAGCAAGTTGGCGTTGCGGGCGTTGGCTCGGGTCTGCTCCGTGCACCGGGCGAGGCCGGCCTCGTTCCCGGACAGCAGGGTGAAACCGGTCGGACGCAGCTTGAGTTCGACGCAGTGGAGCCGATCCTCGGGGCTCATGCCGGCGAAGATCTCCTGCAGCCGGGTACTCGCGAACAGGTCACTGCTCGCGAGGGTGCCGAACTCTCCCTCGGCCCAGTGCTCCGAGTCGATGAGGCCGGAGCCGCCGTCCCAGTTGATTCCGTGCACGACGGTCCAGTCCGTGCCGTCGCGGAAGAAGTCCGCGGCTTCCTGGAAGCGGTACGCGTTGACGATCGGATGGAGGTAGGCGTCGGCGTCGGCGGCGAGTTGGGTGGCCGCCGAGACCTCCGCGAAGGACGTGCGCGTGCCGTACTGTTCGACCGAAAGGGCGAGCCCCAGGTCCGCGAGAACCGTCTTCGAGATGTCCGCGGAGGAGTTTTCCATCAGCACGTGGACGAGCCGGCGATTCAGCAGGCGGTCGAACTCACCGTACGGATGATAGTACCAAGTGTAGGCTATTCCATCGTCTTTGAGGTGCTGCTGCAGCCAATTCACACCACCCGCGGGGTCCGCCAGGTGGTGAATGACCCCGGTGCTGGTGATGAGGTCGAAATGGCGCCCCAAGTGCCGGCCGCCGATCTCGGCATGCCGGAAGTCAACGTTGTCACAGTCGTGATTCCTTGCCAACCCCCGGGCCACCGACAGTGAATGCTCACTGAAGTCGACGCCGAGGAATTCGGTGTCCGGATACTGCAGGGCGAGACCGATCAGACGGTGCCCGGTGCCGCATCCGGCGTCCAGCACCTGGCAACCGTCCAGGGACGGAAGGACCAGGTCGAGACCCATCGCGACGTCGTAGATGGGCTCGGTGTCGGAATTCGGCAGCGGGTAGGGGAACTCCTCGTAGAGCGCGCGTACATCGCCCGAGGACGGCGGGTGGGACGGCATGAATGAACTCCTGTCCGTACGGAGAGAACTGTGAAACGAGCCGCTACTCGACGCCGCTCGCGGTGCACTGCTCGATCGCCTTGGAGATTTCGCCGGCCAGCACGCCCGCATGAGCCGCGCGCAGGAAGGTCAGATGGTCCCCCGGCGTGGGCCGCGCATCGAGTTCGGCCACGAAGGGTGACCAGCTGTCGGCGATGGACAGCGACCAGGGGGAACTCTCCGCCTGGTAGAGCAGCACCGGGCAGGAGACCGCCGGGGGCCGGTAGTGGAGGAGCGCCCGGGTGTGGGCCTCCATCGTCCTGAGGTGGGCGAGGAGTTCGCCGCGGCGCAGCGCGAGCATGTCCGCGGGAAGGTTGAGCTCCAGCATCAGCTCGGCGACGGCCTCGGACCGGGCCGGGTCGCCCGGCGCCGCGTCGGTCAGCCGGCCGAGCAGATCCGCGGTGGCGGCATGGTCGCGCGCGACCAGGTCCATGGCGCTGCTGACCGGCAGGCAGGCGTCGAGGGCCACGAGCAGGGCGACTTCGCCGCCGGACTCCTCGATCAGCCGGGTGACCTCGATGGCCAGGGCGCCGCCGAAGGAGTATCCGGCCAGCAGGTAGGGCCCCTCGGGCTGCAGAGCCCGGATCGTCTCCCAGTAGCCACGGGCCATCGCCGCCACGTCGGACTCCGGCGGCAGGTCGAAGGCCACGCTGCGGGCCTCGATGCCGATCACCCGGACGGTCGGGGCCAGCGCCTCGGCGAGGTGGACGTATCCGCTGACGTTGCCGCCGCCCTCGTGGAAGGCGAACAGCGTCCGCGGCGACGTGCTGCGGTTCAGCGTCACGGTGGACACCCGGGCGCCGCCGTCCGGCGCGGGGGTGCCGACGGCCGCAGCCCGCGTGGTCGTCGCCCGCGTGGTCGTCGCGCGTGCGGACAGGTCCGTGATCGTCGGGTTCTGGAAGAGCAGCCTCGGTGTGATCCGCACACCGCGGCTCCGCGCCTTGGCGATGACCTTCATGCCGAGGAAGGAGTCGCCGCCCAGTTCGAAGAAATTGGCGTCCGCGCTGACCCGGTCGACCTTCAGGACCTCGCACCAGATGTCGGCCAGGATTGCCTCGGTCGGCGTCGAGGGCGCCACGTACCGAGTGCCGGCCTCTTCCCGGTCCGCCTCAGGAGCGGGGAGCTGCTTCCGGTCCACCCCCTTGCCGTTGGCCATGACGGGCAGCACGTCCAGGAAGGTGAACACCGAGGGGATCATGAAGTCGGGCAGCCGGCGCGCGCACCACTCCCGCAGGTCGGACACCGCGGGGCGGTCGCCGTCCGCGGCCAGGCAGTAGGCCACGAGGCGCCGCGCGCCCGGCTCGTCCTCGCGCAGCAGCACCACGCCGGCGGTGAGCCGGGGGTGGGCGCTGAGCGTCGACTCGATCTCCCCCAACTCGATGCGGAAGCCGCGGAGTTTGACCTGGTCGTCGATGCGGCCGAGGAAGTCGAGCTGCCCGTCGGGCATCCAGCGCACCAGGTCTCCGGTCCGGTACATCCGCCCCGCAGTACCCCCGGGGCGGGGGTCGCGGACGAAGCGTTCGGCGGTCAGCTCGGGCCGGTTGAGGTACCCGCGGGCGACGCCCTTGCCGCCGATCCAGAGCTCGCCCGGAGCGCCGATCGGGGCCGGGCGGCCCGTGCCGTCGACCACCAGGACGTCGGTGTTCGCCACCGGTGCGCCGATCGGGACGACGGACACGGGCCCGGTGAGCAGGCACGTGGTCATGTTGACCGTGGTCTCCGTCGGCCCGTAGATGTTGAACAGCGGTACGGAGGTGCGCCGGAACCAGCGTTCCACGGAGCTCGCGTGGACCCGCTCGCCGCCCATGCTCATCAGCCGAAGGCGTGGCCCCGGCCGGGTTCCCTCCGCCAGGTGCGAGATCAGCTCGTTCCATACGAAGGGCGGCAGCTGGCAGACGGTGATGTCCTTCGTCCGGATGGTCTCCAGCACCTCCACGGGGGTCCAGTCGTCGCCCCTGGGGACGAGGCGGGCACCGGCGATCAGCGTCGGGAAGATCTCCCCGACGGATCCGTCGAAGGTCACCGAGGAGAACTGCAGGTAGGCGTCGTCCGGGGTGAGCCCGTACTGGCGGCGCATCTCCTGGACCCGGTCGCTCATCGACCGGTGCTCGATCATGACCCCCTTGGGCCGGCCGGTGGAGCCGGACGTGTAGATCACGTACGCGAGGTCGTCCGGGCCCGCGAGCGGTGCGGGATCGTCCACCGGGGCGGCGTCGAGCAGCGCCGCGTCGGCTCCGCGGTCCAGGCAGAGGGTGCCCACCGAGCCGGGCAGCCGCCCGACCAGGTGCTGCTGGGTGACGACCACCGGCAGGGCCGTGTCCTCGATCATGAAGGCGAGGCGCTCGGCCGGGTACTGCGTGTCCAGCGGCACATAGGCACCGCCGGACTTCAGGATGCCGAGCACCGTGACGATCATGTCGAGCCCGCGCTCCAGGCACAGACCGACCATCGTCTCCGGCCCGATTCCCAAGGTCCGCAGGTGGTGGGCCAGTTGGTTCGCCCTCTCGTTGAGCGCGCGGTAGGTGAGGGTGTCGTCGCCGAACTCCACGGCGATCGCGTCGGGCCTCTCCCGCGCCTGGGTCTCGATGAGTGCGTGGACCGGGACGTGGTCGGCGTGGGGGAGGTGCGGGCCGTCCCACCGGGCGAGTTGCGACCGGTCCGCCTCGGTGAGCAGGTCGACGGCGCCGAGGGTGCTCTCCGGGGCACTGGTGAGGATGGTGGCGAGCAACTGCTCCAGGTGTCCCGCCATGCGCTTCGCGGCGGCGTCGTCGATCATGCTGCGGTCGTGGACGAGGTGGAGGTAGAGACGGCTGTCCGAGTAGGCGGCTCCGAGGACCAGGGGGTAGCCGGTGCGCTCGACGTACTGGAGGCGGCGCCTGCTGAGCCCCTGCGGGAGGTCGTCGCCGCTCAGCAGCTCCGGGTAGTTCTCGAAGATGAGGATCGAGCGGAACAGGGAGCCGGGTATCCCGCTCCACCGCTGGATGTCGGCGAGCGAGCTGTACTCGTACTGGCGGAGCTCGACGTGCCCGTCCTGCAGGGTGCGGAGCCAGTCGACGAGCCGCGCGTCACGGGGGACGGAGGCGCGGACGGGAAGGGTGTTGATGAAGAGGCCGACCATCGACTCGACGTCCGGCAGGTCGGCCGGGCGCCCCGAGACCGTGGAGCCGTAGAGGACGTCCTCGCTGCCGCTGTAGCGGGACAGGAGCAGGGTCCACACACCCTGGATGATCGTGTTGACGGTGATCCGGTGGGCCTTGGCGAACTCGCCCACGCGGGCCGAGAGTTCGCTGTCGACCGCGAACTCCGTGTCGCCGAAGCCGGTTTCGCCGGTCTCACGGTCGACACCAAGCGGGCTGGGTCCGGTGAGGCCGTCCAGGGCGCGACGCCAGAACGCCTCGGCCTCGGACTGCGAGCGCTCCGCGATCCACTCGATGTAGCGCGCGTAGGGCACGGGCTCGGGCAGCGCGGGGGCGGTTCCCGACAGAGCCGCGCGGTAGCGCGTGTAGAACTCCCGCTGGACCAGCTGGGCGCTCCACCCGTCGAGCAGCAGGTGGTGGAACGACCAGACCACGATCGTCCGGTCGGCACCGGTCCGCACCAGGGTGAAGCGCATCAGCGGCGGCCGCTCCAGGTCGAAGCCGCGGCGCCGGTCCTCGGCGAGGAGCCGCTCCAGGCGCTCGCGCTGCGCGTCGGCGCCGGCGTCGCGCCAGTCGACCTCGTCGAAGCCGATCCCGGCGCGGGCGTGGACCGTCTGGCGGGCGCCGCTCTCGCCGTCGACGGCGAAGGAGCTGCGCAGGATGGCGTGCCGGTCCACGACCTGCTGCCAGCCGCTGCGGAAGCGTGCGACGTCGAGCGGCCCGGTGAACTCGTCCACGAACTGAACGACGTAGGGCCGGACTTCCGCCGCCTCGGCCGTGTGGGCCAAGGACTGGAAGAGCATGCCGGTCTGCATGGGACTCAGGTCGTACGTCGGGGGCTCGGTGTCCCGGGTGTCCCCGGCGGCCGCGCGCTCCCGCTGGGCCCGCACCAGCGACCTCAGGGCAGCGGTCACGCCTTCGACGAGCTTCTCGGCCGTCTGCCTCTCGTGGATGTTCCTGCTGTACGAGACGCTCAGCGACATGCGGTCGCCCTGGACACTCGCGGCGATGTCGATCACATGGGCGCGTTGTCCGTCCGGGTCCACGGACCCGCCGTGAGGCTCCCCGGCGTCGGCCGGCCGGCCGAGGCCCGGGACGTCGCCGTCGAACTGCCCGAGGTAGTTGAAGCTGATCTCGGGCCGGGCCGCGTCGCGCAGGCTGTGCCGCGTCTCGTCCGTTCCCAGGTGGCGCAGAATTCCGTACCCGACGCCGTTGTGGGGCACCGCTGCCAGCTGAGCGCCGACGTCCACCAGGCACTCCGCCGGGCCGCGGCCGGCTGCGAGACGCAGTTCGACCGGGAAGATGCTGGTGAACCAGCCCACGGTGCGGGACAGGTCCACGTCCTCGAACAGGTCCTCCCGGCCGTGCCCCTCCAGTGCGAGGAGCGTGCTCGACCCGCCGGTCCACGCCGTGACGGCCTGCGCGACGGCGGTCAGCAGCACGTCGTTGATCCGGACGTCGAAGGTGCGGGGAACGTCGCGCAGCAGCGCCGCGGTCTCCTCACCGCCCAGGGTGACCGTCACCGCGTCGTACGACGCGGTGGAGTTGTCGCCGGGCAGGTCCCGCGGGATCGGCCCGGAGGTGTGCGGCCGGGTCCAGTGGTCGAGTTCGTCGGTCGCCGCGGGCGTGGTCGCGTAGTGCTGAAGCCGGGCGGACCACGCCTGGTACGAGGTGGTCTTCAGGGGCAGTACGGGGCGCTCTCCCACCGCGAGGGACTGGTAGGTGTCGGCCAGGTCCTGGAGCAGGATCCGCCAGGAGACGCCGTCGACGGCAAGGTGGTGGACGGCGAGCAGGAGCCGCTGGCCCCGCCGGGCGCCGAGGTCGAACAGTGCCGCGCGCAGCAGCGGGCCCGACGCGAGGTCCATGCCCTGCTGCACCTCGTCGGCAGCGGCCCGCATCCGGGCCCACATGTCGTCGTCGGGCAGCCCGGACAGGTCGTGGTGCGCCGTGCACGGCGCCGGCTCGTCGGGGCTGTGGGTCTGGCGCCAGCCGTCGGAACCGTGCTCGAACCTGAGCCGCAGCGCGTCGTGGTGCTCCACGAGCAGCGCCAGGGCCGCGTCCAGGGTCGCGAGGTCGAGCCCCTCGGTCTCCAGGAGCTGGGACTGGTTGAACTGCGCCCTGTTCGACATCTCCAGGCCGAAGAACCAGTGCTGGATGGGGGTCAGCGCCGCCTCTCCCTGCACGGGCCCCTGTTCGGCCCAGACCACGGCGCCCTCCTCGGCGTGCCGGGCGATCTCGGCGACGGTCTGGTGCTGGAAGATCATGCGTGGGGTGAGGTGCAGGCCGTAGCGTTTGGCGCGGGAGATGACCTGGATGGTGAGGATGGAGTCGCCGCCGAGTTCGAAGAAGTTGTCGTGGACGCCGACGCGGTCGACGCGGAGGACCTCGGCCCAGATGCGGGTGATGGCTTCTTCGGCGGGGGTGTTCGGGGCGGTGTAGTCGGCGCCGAGCCGTGGGCGGTGGTTGCCGGGGGCGGGCAGGGCCTTGCGGTCGATCTTGCCGTTGGCGGTGAGCGGCAGTTCGTCCAGGTGGACGAAGGCGCTGGGGACCATGTGGGTCGGCAGGGTGCGGGCGCACCATTCACGCAGGTCCGCGACGCCCGGTTCCGCGCCGGCCGTGACCGGGACGGTGTAGGCGGTGAGACGGCGGTCGCCGGGGGTGTCCTCGCGCAGGAGGACGGTGGCGGCCTTCAGGTCGGGGTGGCGGGCGAGTGCGGACTCGATTTCGCCGAGTTCGAT
>NZ_JBHVJT010000030.1:0-13781 GCF_042798815.1 Kitasatospora sp. NPDC057738
GCGCCGCACGCCGCCGCGCCGCACGCCGCCGCGCCGCACGCCGCCGCACCGCACGCCGCCGCACCGCACGCCGCGGCGGCGTGTGCTCGGCCCGGGTGAACATCGCGGGTGGAATGCGCGTTCCATGCTCCGACAGGGCACGGGTGGGGGCCGAGGATCCCGTGAGAAAGGCCGTGCCGTGGGGCGTGCACTGATCGTGGTCGACGTACAGAGGGACTTCTGCGAGGGCGGAGCCGTTCCGGTCGGGGGAGGCGCCGGGCGGGCCCGGGCCATCGCCGATCTCGTCGGGCGCACCGCCGGCAGCGAGTACACCCACGTCGTCGCCACTCGTGACCACCACCTCGACCCGGGCAGCCACTTCTCCGATCACCCGGACTTCAAGGACTCCTTCCCCGTGCACTGCGTCGCCGGCACCGAGGGGGGCGAGTTCCACCCCGAGTTCGCCCCCACGGTCGGGACGAAGGTGGACGAGGTCTTCTACAAGGGCGCGCACTCCGCCTCCAAGAGCGGCTTCGAGGGCTTCACCGCGGACGGGACCGGGCTCGCGGACTGGTTGCGCGCGCGGGAGGTCACCGAGGTGGACGTGGTCGGCATCGCCACCGACCACTGCGTGAAGGCGACCGCGCTCGACGGTGTGCGGGCCGACTTCGACGTCCGCGTTCTGCTCGACTACACCGCGGGCGTCGCCGCCGACACCACCGCCCGAGCCCTTGCCGAACTCGGCGAGGCGGGAGTGGAGTTGACCGGTGTGCCGGTCGTCCACGCCTGACGCGATACGGCGGGCCCGCCGCCCTTCGCACACCCGGGGTCCGAGCGGACCGGGACGGCCGGGAGCGTCAACCTGCGACGAGGACACGCCCCTGACCGGGTGACTTGCGACATCTCCGGGTCAGGGGACGGCCAGGGTAACGGTCGTGATCGATATCCGCATCCGCACGGCCGCCGGCGCAGTCGCCCTCGCCTGCGCCGTCGTGCTCATCCCCGAGATCCCGGCCGTCGCCGCCCCCGCGGCCGCGACCGAACCCGCCCCCTTCAGCTGCCTCGACCCCAGCGGGGAGGCGCTCTGGAGCGGCCCCCAGTGCGACGGCGTCATCGTCCGCGAACTCGGCACCGAGGCCGTCGCCGTCCTCCTGGACGGCCGCCGGATCGACTTCGCCGACGAGGCCGAACTGCGCGCCGACGACTGCGCCGTCCGGCCCGCCGTCACCCTCCCCGCCAGCACCTTCGAGAACCTCCCCAAGGGCCCGGACCCGCTGTACGCCGCCGTGGACCGCCGGGTGGACGTACCCCGCATCACCCCCGAACCGCACTGGCGCAAGGACTGCCACCCGCTCTTCCGCTCGGACGGCCGCGATCCGTCCGTCATCTTCGAGGAGGGCTTCGGCCCGAAGGACACCGTCAACGGCCAGTACGACATCACCAGCTACGTCCTGCAGAACCAGCCGTCGCCGTTCGTCAGCACCACCTACGACCCCGAGCTGTACAAGAAGTGGAAGAAGGTGCCCTGGGACTACTTCATCGACGCCCCCGGCGGCATCGACGTCAACGCGACCATCGGCGACCAGCACCAGTACGCCGACCAGGTCGAGGTCGCGTTCCCCGGCGGCGTGGACCGGCACTTCATCCGCCGGGCCTGCCCGGTCGACCGGGCCACCGCCTCCCTGGTCGAGTCCGGCTGCGTGGACAACCCGAACTACCAGCCCTGGCTGCACTGACCGCCGGCCGTCCGCCGTCGGCCGGCCTGGCGGGCCGGCCGACGGCGAGCACGGATCGGCGACTTGACCCGGGGGTGACCACGGCCCGGGCCGGCGGCCCGTTCCTGGTCCGATCCCACTTCCCGCGAGGTGCGACGGCCTTCCCGCGAGGTGCGACGGCAGGCCGGGCGGAATCCTTCCGTGGCGCGCCGGCCCCGAGGGGGACGCGGTCCTCAGAGAGGAACAGGGCGGTAGACGGTGTACGAGCCGCTCACCAGGCGGGCGAGATAGAGCTGTCGTTGGGTGACCTTTCTGACGCCGTCGTTCTGGTGGATGAGCCAGGTGTCCCAGGGACCCGAACCGGTGAACGTGGCATTCCAGATGATGGCTGTGTGTCGCCCGGTGGGGCCGACCCCCCATGTCTTGGTGACATGGTTTTCGACCCATTGGAAATGGGCGTAGGCGAACTGGATGATATCGCCGTTCTGCCAGGTTCCCCATTGGGGTGGCCTCTGGGTTATCTCGGTGCCCCAAACGTAGTACGGGGGATTGGAGAAGTTTCCTGGGCGTGCGTTCGCGTCCTGCAGTGCCGCGTTGACGAGATCGGTGCACTCGCCCCCGCCGACGGTCTGGCCCAGTCGGGAAGTGGCGAATTTCTGAACCGCGTCCCCGGTCGGGTTGTGCGGATAACTGTCGCGAAAGAGGGGGGTCGTCGAGCTGAATGTTCCCGGGTCCGTCGTGATCGTGCCGTGGGATTCCTCCGGTCGGACCCGCCTGGAGGATGCGATGTCGTCGGCCGACGTGCAGGAGACGATGTCGATGCTTCCCGTATTCCTCACATGCAGCACGGAAGGGCTGTCATCGCCGGAGCCGGTGCGGGATCGATTCACTATGTCGGCCACGTGGATCTCGTAGTAGGTGTCAAAATCAAGGCTGGGGTAAAGTCGTATGCTCTCGGCGCGTCGAGACGTTCCGACAAAACCCACCAATGACACCGTTCGCTCGAAAGAATCGAGCTCGTGATACAGTCTGGACACTATCGGATCGGGTTCTGTGTCGACTTCATGGTGGTTGGTGATCTCGTGCGTTGTCATGTGAGCTCCGCCTTTCAAGTCCGATCAAATCCAGGCGAGCAGCAAAAACTTTCGCTATAAACATTTTAATCAGTGGTCGGGGACTTGCATCCCGGGGCGGTGCGCTGACGGCTGCGAACGTTTCGCATGCTGTGCGGTTCCTGCGGTTCCTGCGGTTCCTGCGGTTCCTGCGGTTCCTGCGGTTCCTGCGGTTCCGTAGGGCGTGGACGGCTTCGGCGAGGTGGCCGGCCCGATGGGGCGGTGGCGGAGTTCTCGCCGGACCCGCCGGAGCTTGGGCCGGCCGTTCGCCCGCACGCGTGGGCCGGGCCCGACGGGCCCGCCGTCGACGACCCCGCTCGGGAACCTGTCACCCGCCGGCCGGGTGGTCGGCCGCCGCGGCGAGCAGCGGCAGGTAGTGCCGCATGTAGGGCGGGACCTTGAGGTCGAGGACCTCGTCGAAGGGGACCATGCGGACGGCCAGGCCCTCGTCGCCGAGCCGCAGGTCGCTTTCGGGGCCGTCCCAGGCGGCGTGCAGGACGCGGACGAGCGGGGAGACGAGCTCGTGCTGCGGGCCGGGTACCGGCCGCATCCGGGTGATGGTGATTCCGGCCTCCTCGCGGACCTCGCGGGCGGCGTTCTCCTCGGGGGTCTCGTCGGCCTCGCGCCATCCGCCGATCGGGGTCCAGTAGCCGGGCCAGGCGATGCCGGGCTTGTCGTCGCGGTGGTGCATCAGCAGCCGCCCGGCCGGGTCGGTGACGAGGACCATGACGCCCTCGAAGTCGTCGGCCGGGGCCGGGCGTTCGAGGTAGAGCGGGGTGCCGCTGCGGTGGGCGCGCAGGGCTTGCAGGAGCCGCCGGTAGCGGTCCGGGCCCATGTGGTCGTGCCAGTCGTGGGCGGTCTCGAAGCGCCATTCGGTGTGCTCGGCGGGGTCGAGGCGGATCCGGGCCTGCTGCTCGGCGGTGAGGACGCCGCCGTCGAAGACGTAGCCGCAGGCGGGGACGGGGAGCAGGCTGCCGGCCTGCTCGTGGACGACGGCGACCAGGCGCCGCCGGAGCACCTGCGGGTTCTCCGTGGCGAGGTCGAGGCCGAGTTCCTCCCGGGCCTCGCGCAGGGCGGTGGTGAACGGTGTCTCGCCGTGCTCGACGTTGCCGCCGGGGAAGTTCCAGACGCCGGGGTCGACGGTGGAGCGCAGCCCGAGGACGCGCCCCTGCGGATCGGTGACGAGGAAACAGCCGTAGGAGCCGGGCCGGGCGATGGTGGTGAGGTAGCCGCCGACCGGCCGCCAGCCGGGGAGGGCCAGGCGGCCGGTGAGCCATTCGATCACGGTGCGCTGCCCGTCGCTCGTGGGCGGCAGCCGGTCGGGGGCGGCCCACCGGTGGTCGTCGTGGCCGGGCGAGAGGAGGATCGCGGTGCCGTCCGGTACGACCGTGGTGAAGACGAACTGGCGCACGCGCAGGCCGCGCCGGTCGGTGAGGTCCAGGTGCCGCGCGTACTCCAGTGGCAGGCCGGCGAGTCCGGTCTCCTCGGCCAGTTCCCGTGCCGCGCCGGCGGCCACCGTCTCGTCGCCGGCCCGGCCGCCGCCCGGGTACTCCCACCGGCCGGGCGGGTCGTCGTGCGCGGCCCGGCGGATCATCAGGATCCGGCCGGAGGTGTCGCGGACCACCACGCCGACGCCGATCCGCTGGACGCCCTCGCGGCGGGCCAGGTCGGTCAGCACATTGAAGTCGATCACCGGAAGGGCTCCTCGCTGCAAGGTGGTGGGCGGGCGCGCAGTACTGCCGGTCAGGGGGGTTCGACAGTCAAGTCCGCTCCTGGGAGGGCGGGTTCAGGAATGGCTCGTGGGCGGTTCCAGGCGTCCGATGATGGTGCTGTTCGAATGCGGCTCGCAAGTGGATCCGGAGCGGGGGCGGGACGCTGTACGGGTGCTCGACCTCGAAGCGGGCATCGGCGGGCCGGCTGTCGGGCCTGTCGGACCCGGTCTCTAGGGTGGATCCGCACAGCAGCAGGTTCGATGGAGGCAGGGGTGACCGAGGTGCACAGTGACGTGCTCGTCGAGGCGGTCTACGGCGACGGGTGGGACTCCTCGAACCGTTCGACGGTCCGTCCGATCCCCCGGGCGGAGGCCGCCCGCCGGGACGCGGCGGGCGAGCCGTACGCCGTCGTGCTCGCCGCCCCCGGGCAGGAGCTTCCCGTCGCGGTGCTGCACGTCGCCTGGGCCGCGCACTACCTGGGCCTCTGGCGGTTCGACGGCTCGGGCCGCCGGGTGTTCGAAGCCGACCTGCGCAGGCTGGAGCCCGGGCGGCTGTTCCTGCGCCACCTGGCCGAATGGCAGTACGAGGAGGAGGACCTCCCCGAGCTCTCGGACAAGGCCCTGAGGCGGACGGTCGATCTCTACCCGAACGGGAAGAACAGTGAGGGCCGCTACCCGCGCGGCCGCGGCGGCGGATCGACGCGCACCCCGGTCGACCTGCCGGGTGAGCGGTGGTGGCTTCCGGTACCGGAATTCGGCTGCTGGGAAAGCCTGTTGGCGGAACCCCAGTTCGGGCTGCCGGGCCCCTTCGGGATCGCCCGGGAGGCCTCGGACACCGCGCCTGCGCCGGCCGTTCGGGCCGCGGAGCCCTTCGGCTGGCGGCCGCCGGCGCCGGCGGCCGCGCCCCGGCTCGACGAGCTGTTCACTCCCGGGGCCGTGTTCACCCATCGGCACCGGCCGCAGCCGCTCGTCATCGAACCGGTGACAACGGTGACCGGGATCGCCCTGCCCACGGGGCGGCTGGCGGTCTGCGACCCCTCGTACCTGCCCGGCGGCGCGGAGGGCGACCCGCTGGTGATCGAGGTTCCGCCCGGTGTCCACCCGGTGCAGGAGACCGGCGCCAGTTACGAGGACGAGATGTTCGGCGATCGCTTCACCGCCCGCGACACCTACGCCGTGCGGGTGCTGGTGAGCGAGAAGCCGACCGCCCGCTGGACGATGGCGGTCCCGCCGGGAGAGGACCCGAGGCTGCTGCGCGACGGCCAGTACTTCGGCTTCGGCGTCGACTCCGCCACCGGCTGCTTCGTCGAGTCCGCCGCCCGGACCGGCCTGGGCCGCCGCTTCATGCACGCCCTCACCTCCGGCGGTGGCGACGACCTCCACGAACTCGACGGCGGCTACAGCAAGGTGACCGAGGAGGCCGACGGGGCCGAGCTGGTCGCCTTCGTGCTGGGCGGAGACGGCGTCCACCCGGTCTGGGTGGGACACGACGACGCGGGTGAGGTCACGGCGGTCGTCGTGGCGGACGTCTTCGAAGTCGGCGCTCTGGAACCGTCGACCGGACCGACCGGATGACGGCCCTCCGGCGGGCGTGACCTCCACGCGCCACCGGCCGTCACCCGGCGGGCGGTCGGGTCGTTGAACCGGACGCGCTGCCCCGAGGGCGCAGCGGACGTCGGAATGCGGCCTGGAGGAATCTGCGGTGTCCACCGTCACCAATCCGTTCACGGGTGCCTACACGCCGGTGGGCGAGGAAGTCACCGCGTTCGACCTGCCGGTCACCGGCACGATCCCGGCCGAGCTCAACGGCCGGTACCTGCGCAACGGGCCCAACGGGATGCGGGCGGAGGACCCCAGGCCGAGGCACCTGTTCGGCGGGTACGCCATGGTGCACGGGGTGCGGCTGCTCGACGGGCGGGCCCGGTGGTACCGCAACCGGCTGGTGCGCAGCGCCGCCGTGGCCGAGGCCCTGGGGGAGCGGCCCCGCCCCGGCGCCGCCCCGCGGATCACCGACGTCGCGCCCAACACCCACGTCATCGGGCACGCCGACCGCACCTTCGCGCTGGTCGAGGGCGGCTTCCGCCCGTACGAACTCTCCTACGAGATCGAGACGGTGGGCGCCAGCGACTTCTGCGGCACGCTGCCCGACGGGTTCGCCGCCCACCCGAAGCTCGACCCGGTCACCGGCGAGCTGCACGCGATCACCTGGCAGCGGGACAGCGAGAACCTGCGGCACCTGGTGCTCTCCCCGCAGGGCGCCGTCGTCCGGGCCGTGGACGTCCCGGTCGCGCACCGGCCGGTGGTGCACGACATGGCGCTGACCCGGAACTTCGCCGTCGTCCTCGACCTCGCGGCGCGCGTCTGCATGGCCGACAACCTCGCGCGCAAGACGTACCCCGCGGTGTGGGACGAGACCGGCGGCGCACGGATCGGGCTGCTGCCCCGCGACGGCACCGAGGTCGCCTGGTTCGAGGTCGAGCCCTGCTTCGTCTACCACACGCTCAACGCCCACGAGGACGGCCACCGGGTCGTCATCGACGTGGTCCGCTACCCGCGGATGTTCGCCGGCGGCGCGCTGGACGGGCAGAGCAGCCCCACCCTGGACCGCTGGACCGTCGACACCGTCTCCGGCAGGGTCGCCGAGACCCGCCTGGACGACCGGCCGCAGGAGTTCCCGGCGGTCAGCCCGGCGGTGGTCGGCGGCGCCCACCGCTACGGGTACTCCACCGTGGCCGGCGACCTGCTGCGCCACTTCGCGGCGGCCGGGGCCCTGGAAGCCCTGACCCCGGAGGCCGCCGGGGACGCCCTGATCAAGCACGACCTGAGCCGGCA
Organism: Kitasatospora sp. NPDC057738; assembly: GCF_042798815.1. Taxonomy (NCBI): domain Bacteria; kingdom Bacillati; phylum Actinomycetota; class Actinomycetes; order Kitasatosporales; family Streptomycetaceae; genus Kitasatospora; species Kitasatospora sp. NPDC057738. The sequence continues at coordinate 7,350 of NZ_JBHVJT010000030.1, forward strand.
GTCCAGCACCGTGCGGCGGTTCGGCGCCGGCCGCTACACCGGCGAGGCCTCCTTCGTCCCGAGGCAGGGCGCCCGCGGCGAGGACGACGGCTACCTGCTGGCCTACGTCCACGACCCCGAGCGGGGCGCGAGCGACCTGGTCGTCCTCTCCGCCGAGGACTTCACCGGCGACCCGCTCGCCACCGTCCACCTGCCGGTACGAGTGCCGGCCGGCTTCCACGGCAGCTGGATCCCCGACCCCGCCCAGGAGGACTCCGCATGAGCACCCCGCCCGCCACATCCCCGGACGGCCGGCCCCCGGACAGCCCGCCCTCGGACACGCCGGCCGGGGCCGTCGCCCGGCTGCGCGCGACCTTCCGCACCGGCCGCACCCGGCCGCTCGCCTGGCGCACCGAGCAGCTGACCGGTCTGCGCGCCCTGCTGACCGGGCACCGCGAGGAGATCGCCGCCGCCCTCCACGCCGACCTGCGCAAGCCGCGCGCCGAGGCCGACCTCGCCGAAGTCGACTTCACCGTACGGGAGATCGACCACACCCTGCGGAACCTGGAGCACTGGCTGCACCCCGAGCAGGTGCCCGCCGCCGCGCTCACCCGGCTGCCGCCGGGGACGAGCGCCCACACCCGCCACGACCCGCTCGGGACCGTCCTGGTCATCGCGCCCTGGAACTACCCGGTGCAGCTGCTGCTGGTGCCGGTGGCGGGTGCGATCGCCGCGGGCAACACGGTGCTGGCCAAGCCGAGCGAGCTGGCGCCGGCCTGCTCGGCCCTGCTGGCGCGGCTGCTGCCGCAGTACGTGGACCCGGCGGCGATCGCCGTGCTGGAGGGCGGCGGGGAGACGGCCACCGCCCTGCTGGCCGAGCGCTTCGACCACATCCTCTACACCGGCAACGCCGGCTTCGGCCGGGCGGTACTGCGGGCCGCCGCCGAGCACCTGACCCCGGTCACCCTCGAACTGGGCGGCAAGTCACCGGTGTTCGTCGACCGGGGCGTCGACCTCGGGGTGGTCGCGGCCCGACTGGCCCGCGCCAAGTTCGCCAACGCCGGGCAGACCTGCGTCGCCCCCGACTACCTGCTGGCCGACCCGGCCACGGCCCGGGCGCTGGAAGGCGCCCTGGAGCGGGCGGTCACCGAGCTGTACGGCCCCGACCCGGCGCGGTCGCGGGCGTACGGACGCCTCGTCGACGAGCGGCACTTCGACCGGGTCGTCGCCCTCCTCGACTCGGGGCGCACGGTCTTCGGCGGCCGGCACGACCGCGCGGACCGCTACATCGCGCCCACCCTGCTCGCCGAGGTGCGGCCGGACGCCCCGGTCATGCGGGAGGAGATCTTCGGCCCCGTCCTGCCCGTCGTCGAGGTCACCGGCCTGGACGAGGCGATCGCCTTCATCAACGAGCGGGACCGCCCCCTCGCGCTCTACGCCTTCACCGAGGACGGGCACGCCCGTCGGCGCCTGGCCGAGGAGACCAGCTCGGGCGGCCTGAACTTCGGCCTCCCGGTGGCCCACCTGGGCATCCCGGAACTCCCGTTCGGCGGGGTGGGGGAGAGCGGCTCCGGCCGGTACCACGGCCGCTGGTCGATCGACACCTTCAGCCACCGCCGGGCCTGCCTGGACGTGCCGCTGGACTGAGAAGTCCTCCGGTGCGGTCGGCCGGGGGAGACGGAGCCGGTCGTTTCGGACTCCGTCCGTCCCGGACCGTGTTCTTCGCGCACCACCGTGTTCTTCGCGCACCACCGTGTTCTTCGCGCACCACCGGGGCTGACCGACGGGCCATCGGATATCGTGCACGGCCATGGGAGCGCTGATAGTTGTCCGGCGCGGTCAGACCGAGTGGAGCCTGTCGGGCCGGCACGCCGGGCGCACCGACGTGGCGCTGACCCATGCGGGTGAGGCCGCTGCCAGGGCGCTCGCTCCGAGACTGGCCGAACGTCGTCCGGTCGCCGTGTTCAGCAGCCCGCTGAGCCGTGCGATGCGGACGGCCGCGCTCGCCGGTCTGACCGGTGTCCGGCCCGATCCGGACCTGGTGGAGTGGGACTACGGCGGCTACGAGGGCATGACCGCCGAGCAGATCCAGGAGTCCAGGCCGGGCTGGGACCTGTGGCGCGACGGCGTCGTTCCCGGGGACGCCGTCCATCCTGGCGAGCGGCTCCAGCAGGTGGCCGCGCGCACGGACGCGGTGCTGGACCGGATCAGGCCGCTGCTGGACCGGGGGGATGTCGCCGTGGTCGCTCACGGCCATCTGGCGCGAGTGATCACCGTGCGCTGGCTCGGGCTCGACGCGTCCGCCGCCCGCCTGCTCGGCCACCCGCACCCGGGCTCTCTCGGCTTCCTGACCGTTGAGCACGGGCAGCCGGTCATCTCCGCCTGGAACGTCCCCTAACGCCAGGCCGGCGTCACGCCCGCTCGGTGCCGCGGCCCGGCCCGACCGGCCCGGCGAACCCCTGTCGTCACCGCGTCAGTCCTCCCAGCACATCGCGGTGATCGCGGTGGTGAGGGCCAGCCAGCCGACGATCGGGACGGTGAGGGTGAAGGCGAAGGACCACTGGAGCGCGATCAGGAGGACGCTGCCGGCGAAGGCGAAGACGGAGAGGAACAGGCAGGCGATGGCGGGGAGGACCCAGCTGTCCCGGCCGCGACGGAGCAGGGTGTGGACGGCGAGCAGGGTTCCCGCGCCGACCAGCAGGGCCAGTTCGAGGAAGGTGAGCCAGGGGACGTCGGTGACCGGGGAGCGGTGGCCCTGGTGGGAGATCTCCACGACGTGGCCGTTCCACAGGGTGAGGTCCACGTTGTCGCCGCTCCGGACGCTGCCGAAGAGGCCGTCGGAGACGGCGTAGGTGTCGGTGGGCGCCGCCTCGCGGGAGACGGTCACCTCGTAGTGGGGGGAATCCTCGTTCGTGCCGGCCCTCCTGTCCGTCACCCGGCCGGTCTCGTGGGTGGTGCAGTCCGTGGCGGGCGCGGAGGCGGCGGAGGCGGCGGGCGCGGCACAGGCCGGGGCGCTGCGGTAGGCGGTCGCCGCGTCGTAGGCGTCGACGAACCAGGAGAAGCCGAGGGCGACGGCGGCCAGACCGGTCAGGACGAGCAGGACCCGGGCCACGACCCGGGCCGCGACGCGGGCGGCGGGGCGGCCCTTCAGCGGGTGGGAGGGGCCGTGGGGGCGGGGTGGTGGCGTTCGTACGGGCGGTGCCGGGACGCGGTCGGCCACGGCCGGGGTTCCGTCGACGGGGGAGGGGGCGGGGGCCGGCTCCCGTGGCTCGTCGCCGCCGGCGACCTCGATCCGGGCGTCCATCGCTCTCCCTCGGCCCTCCCGGGCGGTTCCCGGGTTCAGCCGGGATGATGGCAGGGATCGATCGTCGCGAGGGAGCAACCGGAGGAGTTTGTCACCGACTTGTCGAACTCGGCCGGTCAGGAGCAGGCGGCCGGGGAACGGAACGGAACGGGACGGGGGCGGGGACGGTCAGGGCAACAGCAGGCCGGCGAGCTCGTCCAGCAGTTCGGCGACCCTGCGGGCCTTCGCCGGGTCCGGGACGGCCTTGGTGATGACCGGCTCGGCGGGCCGGGCGACGTGGGCGCGGATGGCTCGTCGGGCGTGGTCGGAGACGGTCAGCAGGGTGCGGCGCCCGTCGGCCGGGTCGGGCGCGGCGTCGAGCAGGCCCTGTTCGCGCAGCCGGGCGACGGAGACCGAGACGTGGCTCTGGGCGAAGCCGGTCCGGACCCGGATCTCCTGGACGGAGGTGGCGGGGTGCCGGTACACGTCGGCGATCACGGCGATCTCCCCGGGGGTGAGGTGCTCGGAGGCCGGGTCGGTGATCAGGGCGCGGCCGAGTTCGGTCAACCGCTTGCCGAGTCTGAGGAGTTGCACGCCGTCCATGCCGGACAGAATACATCTTCACCGATGCATCGGTGGCGATGTAGATTGCGGGCATGACGACCTCCGAACCGCTCAGCCCGGTCTCCCGCACCGCCCTGTCCGTCGCCCGGGTGCGGGCCTACGAGAGCTCCCGCCCCGACCCGCTCTTCGTCGACCCGTACGCCCTGGCGTTCGTCACCGCCGCCGGCCTCGAACCGGCCCTGTCCGGCCCGGTCAGCAGCCTCGCCAGGGGCCTGGTCACCCACGGCATCCTGCGCACCCGCTTCTACGACGACCGGCTGCCCGCCGCCGGCGCCGACCAGGTGGTGCTGCTGGCGGCCGGCCTGGACACCCGGGCGTACCGGCTGGACTGGCCGGCCGGAACCCGGGTGTTCGAGCTCGACCTGAGCCCGGTGCTGGCCTTCAAAGAGCAGGTCCTGGACGGGCTCGGCGCCGTGCCGCGGGCCGGGCGCACCGCCCTGGCCGCCGACCTGCAGGACCCGGGCTGGCCCGAGCGGCTGGTCGCGGCCGGGTTCGACCCGGCGCGGCGCTCGGTCTGGCTGGCCGAGGGGCTGCTGGTCTACCTCACGGCCGAGGAGGCGGCCGGACTGCTCACGGCGGTGGGCGGGCTGGCGGCCCCGGGCAGCCGGCTGCTGCTGGAGCAGGGCCGGGACGTGAGCCGCACACCGCACGACCCGGCGCTCGCCCACGTGACCGGGCTGTGGCGCGGCGGCCTCGGCCCGGACACCGACGGATGGCTCGACCGGAACGGCTGGACCGTCGGCATCACCACCCTGGTCCGGCTAGGGGAGGCCTACGGGCGCCCGCTGCCGGACCCCTCCACCACTACGGCCTTCATCGAGGCCGTACGGCGCCCGGCGGACTGACCTCCCGGGGCCGCGGGGCCGTGCCGGGGAACCACCCGGGCACGCCCGGCGGACCGGGCCGGGCGCGCCCGGGCCCTCGCCCGCTCAGCGGGCCGGCCGCGGCGGCCAGGCGCCCGGGGCCAGGACGCCGGTGGCGTAGGCGCGGGCGACCAGGGCGGTGCGGTTGGGGACGCGCCAGCGCCGGGTGAGCCGGGCCAGGTGGTAGTTGACCCCGTCCGGGGTGACACCGATCTCCCGGGCGATCTGCGCCGTGGTGTCGCCCCGGGCCGCCGCGGCCAGGATCCGGGCCTCGACCGGGCTGACCTCGACCTGCGGGCCGGGAGCCGGGGCGGCGGCCGCGGGCTGCGCCGCCCGCAGCGACAGCAGCAGGCTCGGGGTCTGCTCCGGGGTGTCGCCGACCAGGTCGACGGTCATCTCGCCGTGCCGCTCGCGGCCGTCGGCGGACGTCCAGGAGACCCGCGCCGGGTACTGCGAGCGGCGGTGCAGCCGGACGGCCTCGGTGAGCGCCTCAAGGGTGCCGGTGTCCCGCAGGGTGAAGAACTCCAGGATCCTACGGTTGTGCAACTGACCTGGCAAGCGGCCGAATTCGACCGCCATGGCGCGGTTGACGATCAGGATGCGCCCGCCGAACTCGCACACCGCGATCGGCAGCGGCACGTGGTCCAGCAGCCGCAGTGCCCGGTTGCGCCAGATCACCGCCGCTTCCCGCGGGCTGTCCGGCACCGGGCCGCAGCCCTCGGTCGTCCGCATCCGTGATTCTCCTTCCCCGGGGCCTACGCTGACGGTCCGTAGCAAGCCCGTAACCGACCCGGGCACTACACAATCATGTAGTGACCGCGGCCCGCATCCCCTCCCGGTGGGCGCACAGTGGTGGGAGACGAAAGTTTCCTGCCGTGGGAGGGGCACACCGATGACCGAGACCGTGGAGCGCACGACCGAGGACGAGCGGGCGGCCGGGGGCGAGAGCCGGGCCGTCCCCCTGGTGGACATCTCGGCGATGCCGCCGGCCGCCGCCCCGGTGCTGCGCATCATGGAACTGGCCAGAGAGCACGGCCCGGCCTTCGTCCAGCGACTGCACGGCCGGGACACCCTGGTCGTCAGCGGCCTGGAGCTGGTCACCGAGCTGGCCGACGAGACCCGGTTCACCAAGTCGATCGGCCCGGCCCTGGAGAACGTCCGGCAGTTCACCGGAGACGGCCTGTTCACCGCCTACAACGAGGAGCCCAACTGGGCCCGGGCGCACGACATCCTGATGCCCGCCTTCGCGCTCGGCTCGATGCGCACCTACCACCCGGTGATGCTGCGGGTGGCCCGCCGGCTGGTCGACTCGTGGGACCGCCGCGAGGCCGCCGGACAGCCGGTGGACGTGCCCGGCGACATGACCCGGATGACCCTGGACACCATCGGCCTGGCCGGGTTCGGCTTCGACTTCGGTTCCTTCGAGCGGGACGAGCCGCACCCCTTCGTCGAGGCGATGGTGCGCTGCCTGGAATGGGCGATGACCAGCCTCACCCGCGACCCGGAGGCGGACCACCGCGAGCGCGACGCGGCCTTCCGCGCCGACTCCGACTACCTGGCCGCCGTGGTGGACGAGGTGATCGCCGCCCGCGCCGAGGAGGACGTCCAGGGCCCGGCCGAGGACCTGCTCGGTCTGATGCTCGGTGCCGTCCACCCCGCGGACGGCAACCGGCTCGACGCCGA
>NZ_JBHVJT010000030.1:13791-16406 GCF_042798815.1 Kitasatospora sp. NPDC057738
CCGCGCGGCTTCAGCCCCTTTTTCCCTTGTGGGGACCGGGGGGCTCTCCCCCCGCTCGGGGGGGGCCGCCAGGTCCTTGGCGGGGGCTTTGTTTGTTTTGGTTTTTGTTTCCTTCCCCCCCGCGGACGCCACCCGGCTGGACGCCGAGAACATCCGCAACCAGGTGATCACCTTCCTGATCGCCGGCCACGAGACCACCTCCGGCGCGCTCTCCTTCGCGCTGTACTACCTGGCCAAGCACCCGGCCGTGCTGCGCGAGGTGCAGCGGGAGGTGGACGAACTCTGGGGCGACCGGGCCGATCCCGAGCCCTCCTACGAGGACGTCGGACGGCTGCGCCACACCCGCCAGGTGCTCAACGAGGCGCTGCGACTGTGGCCGACGGCGCCCGCGTTCAGCCGGGAGGCGCGCGCGGACACCCTGCTCGGCGGACGCATCCCGCTGCGCGCCGGGGAGACCGTCCTCGTCAGCACGCCGCTGCTGCACCGCGACCCGGCGTGGGGCGACAACCCGGAGCTGTTCGACCCGTCCCGGTTCGACCCGGAGTACGAGGAGAGCCGCTCCCCGCACGCCTTCAAGCCCTTCGGCACCGGCGAACGCGCCTGCATCGGGCGGCAGTTCGCGCTGCACGAGGCCGTCATGCTGCTCGGCATGCTGGTGCACCGCTACCGGCTGATCGACCACGCCGACTACCGGCTGACCCTCAAGCAGACGCTCACCATCAAGCCCGACGGGTTCACCCTCGGCCTCGCCCGGCGCACGCCCGCCCCGGCCGTCGACGCCTCCCGCGCGGACTCCCTCGCCGCCGCCGCGCCGACGGCGGTCGGCCGGCAGGGCGGACCGGCCGCCGGGCGTCCCGGACGGGTCCGGCGGGGCACCGGGCTGCTGCTCCTGCACGGCTCCAACTACGGTGCCTGCCGGGAGTTCACCCGGCAGCTCGCGGAGGCCGCCGCCGACCTCGGCTGCGAGACCGCGACCGCCCCGCTGGACGCGTACGCGGACGGCCTGCCCACCGACCGGCCGGTGGTGATCACCGCCGCCTCGTACAACGGGCAGCCGACCGACGACGCGGCCCGGTTCGTCCGCGGGCTCCAGGAGTCCCGGGAGGGCGGCGGGGCCGAGGGCGTCGAGTTCGCGGTGCTCGGCATCGGCGACCGCACCTACGCCGCGACCTACCAGCGCGTCCCGGCGCTGATCGACGACCGGCTCGCCGAGCTCGGCGGCACCCGGCTGCTGGCCCGCGCCGAGGCCGACGCCTCCGGCGACCTGGAGGGCACCGTGCGGCAGTTCACCGGGGCGCTGCGCGAGGCCCTGCTGGCGCGCTACGGGGACGCCGACGCCCCCGCCGGGGTGCCGCCGGTGGCCGCGTACACGGTGACCGAGGTGACCGGCGGCCCGCTGGCCGCGCTCGCCGCCCGGCACGACACGGTGGAGCTGACCGTCACCGCCGTCGGCAGCCTGACCGACCCGGCCTACCACCGGGTCAAGCGGCTGGTCCGGCTGGCCCTGCCGGAGGGCACCGGCTACCGGACCGCCGACCACCTCACCGTGCTCCCGGCCAACGACCCGGTGCTGGTCGAGCGCGCCGCCAAGCTGTTCGGCGCCGACCCGGACACGGTGCTGAACATCGTGGCGCACCGGCGCACCGGACTGGCCGTCGACCGCCCGCTGACCGTCCGCGAACTGCTCACCCGTCACGTCGAGCTGCAGGACCGGCCGAACGCCGAGCAGCGCGCCGCGCTGGCGGCGCTCAACCCCTGCCCGCCCGAGCAGGCCGCCCTGCGGGCCCTGCCCGACGACGACCCGCGCACCCTGCTGGACCTGATCGAGGACCACCCGGCGCTGCGGGAGCGGCTGAGCTGGCCGGTGCTGCTGGAGCTGCTGCCGCCGATCCGGCCGCGGCACTACTCGATCTCCTCCTCGCCCACCGGCGACCCCGGTCAGGTGGAGCTGATGGTCTCGGTGCTCAGCGCCCCGGCCCGCTCGGGCCGGGGGACGTTCCGGGGCGCCGGATCCGGCTACCTCGACCGGGTCGCCGTCGGCGACACCGTGCTGGCCCGGGTCCAGCCCTGCCGGGAGGCGTTCCGGATCGGCCACCGCACCCCGGTGGTCATGATCGCGGCCGGCACCGGCCTGGCACCCTTCCGGGGTGCCGTCGCCGACCGCCGGGCGCTGCTCGCGCGGGGCGCCGCCCTCGCCCCGGCGCTGCTGTACTTCGGCTGCGACGACGAGGCGGCGGACTACCTGCACCGCGGCGAGCTGGAGGCCGCCGAGCGGGCCGGCGCGGTCTCGCTGCGGCCCGCCTTCAGCGAGCGGCCCCAGCAGGGGCGGCGCTACGTGCAGGACCGGATCGCCGCCGAGGCGGCCGAGGTCCGGGAGCTGCTGGAATCCGGCGCCGAGGTGTACGTGTGCGGCGACGGGGCCCGGATGGCGCCGGGCGTCCGGGCGGCCTTCCGGGCGCTGTACCGGGAGCGCACCCCGGGCGCCGACGAGCAGCGGGCGCAGGCCTGGCTGCAGGGGCTGATCGAGGCCGGGCGGTACGTCGAGGACGTGTACGCGGGCTGACCCTCCCGCGCCGGGGACGGCCGTGGGCCCGGGGGGGGGGGGGGGGGGGGTT